>DATFXA010000023.1:0-4679 GCA_035258645.1 Gaiellaceae bacterium | reverse complement strand
GAGCGGAAGCTCGCCGCCAGCGAGCGCGGAGACGACCTGACGTTCCGCGAGCGGGTGTTCAACGCCTGGGCGCCGGTCGCGACGTTCGGGCGGGGGCTGGCCCGGTGAACGCGGCGAAGCCGATCATGCACGCCGAGGACGTGGTCAAGCGGTTCGGCCGGCTCGAGGTGCTGAAAGGCGTCTCGCTCGAGGTCTCCCCGGGCGAGGTGGTCTGCATCATCGGCCCCTCAGGCTCGGGCAAGACGACCTTCATCCGCTGCATCAACCATCTCGAGAAGATCGACGGCGGCCGGATCGAGGTCAACGGCCACCTGATCGGCTACCGGGAGCGGAACGGGAAACTGATCGAGGACACCGAGTCGAGCATCGCGCGCCAGCGGGCCGAGATCGGGATGGTCTTCCAGCGCTTCAACCTCTTCCCGCACAAGACAGCGCTCGAGAACGTGATCGAGGCTCCGGTGCACGTTCGCGGCGTTCCCAAGCAGCAGGCGACCAGGGAGGGAGAAGCCCTGCTCGCGCGGGTCGGCCTGGCAGAGAAGCGGAACGTCTACCCTGGGAAGCTCTCGGGCGGCCAGCAGCAACGTGTGGCGATCGCCCGAGCGCTCGCGATGAAGCCGACGCTGCTGCTCTTCGACGAGGCGACCAGCGCGCTCGATCCCGAGATGATCGGCGAGGTGCTCGACGTGATGAAGGGCCTCGCGACCGACTTCCAGACGACGATGATCGTCGTCACCCATGAGATGGGGTTCGCCCGCGAGGCCGCGAACCGCGTCGTGATGATGGACGACGGCCGCATTATCGAGGAGGGGGTGCCTGAGCACTTCTTCCGCGAGCCGCGCGAGGAGCGGACGAAGCAGTTCCTGTCGAAGATCCTGATCTAGTCACTCGGGCGAAACCCGGAGGGGGAAGTACGGCGGCGAGAGAAGGAAGCCGATCCGGGGCGGTCCGCCGGCGCGGCCGTGCGCCAGCTCCAGGGCCGTGCCGATTCCCTGGGAGGGGATGAAGCCGA
Organism: Gaiellaceae bacterium; assembly: GCA_035258645.1. Classification (GTDB taxonomy): domain Bacteria; phylum Actinomycetota; class Thermoleophilia; order Gaiellales; family Gaiellaceae; genus 13-2-20CM-68-14. Next base: position 3,670 of record DATFXA010000023.1, on the reverse strand, counting down.
GCTGTCGGGCGGCCACGGCGTCCCGGCAGCCGGCGACGATCACGGCACCGAGCCGCCCGTTTGCGGGGGCGCATGCGCTCCAGTCGGCGAACGGGAGCAGGGGGTGGCAGGAGCGGCCCCCACGGTAGGCCTCGATGGCGCGCTGATCGTTGACCGCTGCGCTTTCGGCCTCGGCCAGCTCGAGCGGTTCGCGGCCGAGGCGTGTCGCCGCCTGAAAGAACGCTCGATACGGCTGCTGGGTCGGGTGGGCGAAGTGCCGGTGGAACCGGTGCAGGAGGATGGCGGTCCCGCCCTCGACCAGAGGGAAGGCGTCGCGCCACATCCGCAGCGCCAGGCCGAGCGCGAGATAGGCGGCGAGCAGCGGGTTCGGCCGCTCGCGTGGCAGAAACGGGGTCGTGCGCGGGATCCCGATCACGATCGCGTCCAGCTGTTGGTCGAGCGGGGCCGAGCGCGTCTCGACGCCGCGTAGGAGCGCCTCGGCGTGCGCAACCGAAGGCGGGCCACCGTAGGCCGCCGCAAGGGAGAGCTCGCGCCTGAGCGATCGGATGATCCGGTCGCGAGCGATGCTCGGCAGAAGCCCAAACGGCCGCCTGAAGGCTGAGCCGGCGATTCGCTCGAGGGCCTCCTCGTCGTAGGGGTAGCCGCGGGCGGCGCCTCCGATACGGGGATGGTTGAGCGTCAGCGAGGCGCCGATCACCGGTACGCGGCGCGAGAGCTCCCGCTCGATCGCGACGGCGAGCTGCCACCCCTGAGAGGCGCTCGTCTCCAGCAACGAGTAGGCGCCGCCGGCGCGGAGCGAATCGCGGCCGGACGCCGCCAGGAGCGAAGCCGGGCCGCCGTGAACGACGGTTTCGGCGGCCGTGACGACGACGACCACGTCCGTCTCGAGCAGGCAAGGGTGGACCCGGAGCGGGATCCGGCCGGAGTGGCCGATCTCGACCAGCCCGGGCTCCTCGGCGTCGTGGACGACCACGCGCCCGCGGAAGCTGCGGGCGAACGCCGGCGACACGATCCCGAGCTGTTCGAGGTCGCGCTCGCCGAGGCGCCTGGCGAGACCTCCCGCGACGAGCAAGGTCTGGTTCTCGACGGGGACTCCGGCTCGAGCGAGCTCGTCGACGACCGTGCCGATCGCCGCCCGCCTCGGGTCGTTCTGGGCGGTGGGGATCGGGAGCGACGGCGGCTCGATCACGACCGTCGCCCTGCCCCCCGGCCGCACGAGCGCCTCGAGCGGCTCCCCCGCCAGCGGAAAGCGGAGCGCGTCGCGGACGGCGGCACCGGTGTCGCCGATCGCCTCCCCGGGTGGGCGCGGCCGCAGGATGACGGCGTCGTCCGGCGCGCTCACCACCGTCAGCCGCGATCCCGAGAGCATCGGGATCCGGTTCACGGCAACGCGCGGTAGAGCCTGTAGTAAGTGGGCCGGAACCCGCGCCGGGGCCAGAACCGGGACGAGAGCAGGTTGACGGAGCGCCAGTCGATCGTCATCGAGCCGAAGCCGCGCTCGTGCGCCCAGGTGAGGGCGTGCCCGGTGAGGGCCAGGCTGACGCCGGAACGGCGTGCGGCCGGCAGCGTCACGGCGTGCGAGAGATCGATGTTGTTCTCGGGAACGCGCAGGTCGCCCGTCGGCCGGCGGTAGAGGACCAGGTGACCGACCGGCCGCCCGGACCGCTCCGCGACGAAGTGGGTGTAGAGCTCTCCGTCGTCCCAGAGGTCGCTCCAGTCGGCGCGAAACTCCTCGTCGCTAGCGATCGGCATCCCCGAGAAGCTCGGCGGGCCGGCTTGGTACTCGTGCAGGATCCGGTCGAGTTGCGCGACCAACGCGAGGTCATCCGGCGTCCCGCGCCTGATCGTCACGCCTGCCTCGACCGGCTTCATCGCCTCCGTCTCGCGTACGGCCCAGACGAACTGAACCCCAAACGCGAGGCGTAGCCAGGGGTCGAGCAGGGCCTCGTCGCTCGCGGGGAGTAGCACGAGATGCCGGGTGGCGCCGGCTGCGACCCACCGTGCCGCGAGCGCGGAGTAGAGGTCGCGAATCAGCTCGCCCCGGCCGGGCCTCGCCGCGCAGCCCGCGAAGTCGACGATCGCACGCCGGTCTCCGAGCATTGAATCCACCTCGACGCGGCCGATCACGTATGCAACGAGGTTGTCGCCGCTGAGGGCTGCCACCCCGCTTGCCAGCTCGTGACCGAGATCGCGTTCGAGCTGTTCGCGGAAGTCGGAGACCTCGGGCAGCAACGGCTCCGCCGCACGGTGACGCGCATGGCGCTTGGCCAGCAGCGCGGCGGCGGCGTCCAGGTGCTGGTCTTCAAGCGGCTCGATTTCGATCCCGGACATGGCGGCAGGACGATAGCTTTGGAGGTGTGAGTCCCAAAACCTTGACGGGCGAAGAACTTCAGCTCGACGACGCGCCTGTCCGCGACTCCGAGCTGTTTCTCGTCGACGGCAACAACCTCGCGTACCGTGCTTTCTTCGCGCTGCCCGAGGAGCTCGCCACGAGCGAGGGGTTCGCGACGAACGCCCTGCTCGGCTTCACCAACATGCTGTTCAAGCTGCTCGTCGACTACCGGCCGAAGGGTGTCGCGGTCGCATGGGACACCCGGCCGGTGCAACGTCACGAGTTGCTCGACACGTACAAGGTCGAGCGCAAGCCGATGCCGGACCTGCTCGCCGAGCAGTTCCCCTATTTCCGTCCGATCGTCGGGGCGTTCGGCTACCGAAACCTCGAGTTCGAGGGCTGGGAGGCAGACGACGTGATCGCGACGCTGGCGACGCTGGCGGACGAGGAGGGGATCAAGACCACCGTCGTCTCGACCGACCGTGACGCCTTCCAGCTCGTCAGCGACAACGTCGCGCTGATGATGACCCCGCGTGGCGTCTCCGACGTCCAGGTTTACACGCCAGAGCGGGTGGAGGCACGGCTCGGCATCCGGCCTGATCAGGTGCCGGACTTCATCGGCCTCAAGGGCGATACCTCGGACAACATCCCGGGCGTCCCGGGGATCGGCGACAAGACTGCCGGGCAACTGATCGCGCAGTACGGGTCGCTGGAGGGCGTGCTCGAACACGTTGAGGAGCTGACGCCAGCCCGCCGCAAGAACATCGCCGAACACGAGGATCAGGCTCGCGCGTCGAAGGAGCTCGCAACGATGCGCCGGGACCTGGAGCTCGAGTGCGACCCTGCGCAGCTCGTGCTCGCCCCACCGGACCGTTCGGAGCTGAAGGAGATGTTCCGGCGCTTCGAGTTCCGGAACCTGCTCAACCGGATCGACGAGCTCGACGAGGCCCTGCCGGCGTCGGCGCCTGAGGTCGAGGGCGTGACGGTGCCGTGGCGCGAGACCGAACTTGGCAACAGTCTGTTACAGGGAATCGTCGGCGTTGCCGCCGAGCTCGATCGGATGGCGCTGGCCGTCGACGACGAGGTCTTGGTGGGCCCGCGGCCGGACAGGCTCGAGGGTGAGCTGGTCGCCCATGACGCGAAAGCGCTTGGTGTCACCGCGACCGACGACACGATGATCGCGGCCTACCTGATCGAGCCGAGCCGGGCCTCGTACGAGCTCGACGATCTCGCCGCCGAGTACGGGCTCGAGCTCCATCCCGAGCCCGAGGCCAACGAGGAGACCGCGCAGATCGTCCGCCACGCGGCAGCGACGCAGCGGCTTCGCGAGCCGCTGCT
>DATFXA010000022.1:0-9147 GCA_035258645.1 Gaiellaceae bacterium | reverse complement strand
GGGTCCCGGCCGGAGGCGACTCCACCTCGGTGATGAAGATGGCCTCAGTCGAAGTCAAGCTGAGATCTTCCGCTCAGCGTTTCTTCTACCGGGAGTTAGACGGACGCCCGGGCAAAGCCCGGACGTCCTCCAGTCGGCATCCCAAGCGACGCCTCAGTCGAGAGAGAGATAGACGTACGCGACCAGGATCGTGGCGCCGTAGAGCATAAGGACGAAGCCGAAGAGCGCCAGCCCGAAGATCACGTTGCGGCGTGAGAGCTCAGCATCGGGCTCGATCGGCTGATACGCCGTCTCGGGCGGGAACGGAGATTCGGGATTTGGCTCGGTCATAGCGCGGCGTCCACGGCCATCGCGGCGAAGAGCAGGGCCAGGTACAAAAGGGAGAAGTGGAAGAGCAGCGCCGCACGGCGCGGGGTCGGCTCGCGCCGGAGGCCTACGGCAAGAGCGAAGAAGACCGCTCCGAGCACCAGCGCCGCGACCAGGTACGGCAGGCCGAGCGTCCCCCAAAGGAACGGCGACGCCGTGACCGCCACCAGGACGCCCGAGTAGAGCACTATCTGCTTCGTCGTCTCCCGCTCACCGCGTACCACCGGCAGCATCGGCACCCCGGCTGCCTCGTAGTCGCGACGGATCAGCAAAGCGAGCGCCCAGAAGTGGGGCGGTGTCCAGAAGAAAACGATCGCGAAGAGCAGCAGCGCCGGAACCGTGAGGTCACCGGTTGCCGCCGCCCAGCCGACCAGCGGCGGGATTGCTCCAGCGGCCCCGCCGATAACGATGTTCTGCGGCGTCGAGCGCTTCAGCCAGCGTGTGTAGACGAAGACGTAGAAGAGGTTGCCGGCCAGTGCGAGCAGCGCGGTCAGGACGTTGACGAGGCTCGCGAGCAGGACGAACGAGAGCGCGGAAAGCGCCAGCCCGAACTCGAGCGCCCGCGTGGGTGGGACGCGGTCGGCGGCGACGGGGCGGCGGTCGGTGCGACGCATGTGGCGGTCGATGTCCCGGTCGAGCACATGGTTGAGCGCGCTCGCGCCGCCGCAGGCGAGCCCCAGGCCGACCATCGTGACCACGAAGAGCCAAGGGGCCGGGAAGCCGCCGGCGCCGACGATCATCCCGCAGGCGCCGGTCAGCAGCAGCAGGCTCATGATCCGCGGCTTCGTCAGCGTCAGGTAGTCGCGGAACGGCGCGGCCGGCACACGGTCGCCGCGGAAGGTGGCAGCCGTCGCGACGAGGGCGGCGGCGAGGGCCACCGCCGCGAAGGCGACGTGCAGGGGCCGGCCGACCGCAAGCGCGGCTGCGGCGAAGAGCCCGAGTGCTGCGGCCGAGGGTGCGAGCAGGCGGCGGTGCGCCACCCAGGCCGCGGCGACGAGGGCGGCCAGCGGTGGCACCGCCAGCGCGGCGAGCGCGCGGTGAGCCGTGTGCAGAGACAGCGCGCCCGAGACGACCGCGAGCGCGGCGGCCGCCGCAGCGCCGACGGCGATCAGCCTTAGCCAGGGACCGGGGCGCACGCTCACCTCAGGCACGGACGGCCGCCTCCTCTTGTAGGCGGCGGCGCAGGTCTCGGAGCGGCCGGGCGCTGGTCACGTACGGGACTTTGTCGAAGTTGTACGCCGGCGGCGGCGAGCTCGTGTACCACTCGAGCGTGTCCGCGACCCAGGGGTCGCGGCCGGCCCGCCGACCGACGCGTGCCGTTCGGACGACGTTGATCAGGAAGAAGAGCGTGCCGAACGCCATCACGAAGGCACCGATCGTCGAGACCAGGTTCCACGCAGCCCACCAGCCGTGGTGGTTGTACGTCCACACGCGGCGAGGCATCCCCAGCAGGCCGAGGAAGTGCTGCGGGAAGAAGGTCAGGTTGATCCCGATGAAATAGAGCCAGAAGTTGATCTTCCCGAGGCGCTCGTCCAGGAACCGCCCGAACATCTTCGGCCACCAGTAGTAGAAGGCCGCGAAGAGCGCGAACGCCGAGCCGCCGAAGAGCACGTAATGCATGTGCGCGACGACGAAGTACGTGTCCGTGACCTGCCAGTCGAACGGGAAGGCGGCGAGGAAGATCCCGGAGAGGCCGCCGATCGTGAAGACGCCGACTGCGCCGAGCGCGAACAGCATCGCCGTGTCGAGGATCAGGTTGCCGCGCCAGGTGGTGGCGATCCAGTTGAAGATCTTGATCCCGGTCGGGACTGCGATCGCCATCGACGAGAGCATGAAGAAGATGTTCAGCGCGGTCGGCAGCCCCACCGAGAACATGTGGTGCGCCCAGACCAGCGCCGAGAAGAACCCGATCGCGACGGTCGAGAAGGCGATCGCCTTGTAGCCGAAGATCGGCTTCCGCGAGAAGACCGGTATCACCTCGGAGAGGATCCCGAAGGCCGGCAGGACCATGATGTAGACCTCGGGGTGGCCGAAGAACCAGAACATGTGTTGGTAGAGAACGGCGCTTCCGCCTTCGCTCGGTAAGAAGAAATGCGTGCCGGCCCTGCGGTCGAGGAGCAGCAGTGTCAGAGCCCCGGCGAGCTCGGTCAGCGCGATCAGGATCAGGATCGAATAGATGTAAATCGACCAAACGAAAAGCGGCAGCCGCATCCAGCCCATCCCAGGCGCGCGCATGTTGTGGATCGTGACGATGAAGTTGATCGCTCCGAGGATCGACGAGATCGTCGTCAGGTGGATCGCCAGGATCCAGAGGTCCTGGCCGTTGCCGGGCTCGAACGCCTTCTCCGACAGCGGCGGGTACGAGTACCAGCCGGCGCGCGCCGCGCCGCCTCCTGCGAACCAGCTCGTGTAGAGGACTATCCCGCCGAGCAGGTAGAACCAGTACGAGGCCGCGTTCAGCCGCGGGAAAGCCATGTCTCGGGCGCCGATCATCAGCGGCACCAGGAAGTTCGCGAGGCCGGCGAAGACCGGCACGACGACGAGGAAAATCATCGTCGTTCCGTGCATCGTGAACAGCTCGTCGTAGTGGTTTCGGGTGAAGACGTGTTCGTTCGGCTGCGCGAGCTGCGAGCGCATCAACAGCGCGATGATCCCGCCAGCGACGAAGAACAGCAGGCTCGTGAGGATGTAGAGGATGCCGATCCGCTTGTGGTCGACGGTCGTCAGCCAGCTGGAGAAGCGGCCGCGAGAGACGACCGCTGCGGCGGGGTCCGGCGAGGGGGCGACGTCAACCGCCACCGGTTCCCCCGGAGAAACGTTTGACGTAGGCGAGCAAGGCGTTCAGCTGGCGGTCGCTCCAGCCCTTGCCGACCGCGGGCATCTGGTTGCGGCCGTTCTCGAGCAGGGTCGTGAGTGCGTCTCGCTGCTGGAGGACCGGGTTGCCGCGGAGGTCGGGGCCGTAGCCACCCTGCGCTTTGAACCCGTGGCAGGTCGCGCAGACCCCGTCGAAAGTCATCTTGCCGAGGTCTGAGGTGCCGTTCGCCTGGGCGGCGGCCTCGCTCGTGTACCAGCTCTGGAAGTCGCTGTTTGGAAGGGCTTGGATCGCCGCGGTCATGTGCGGGTGCTCGTAGCCGCAGAACTCGCCGCACTGACCCTGGAAGGTCCCGGCGCGATCGGCCGTGAACCAAAGGTGGTTGGTCTTGCCGGGGATTGCGTCGAACTTGCCCTGGAGCGCCGGGATCCACCAGCTGTGGTTGACGTCCTCGGAGTTGATGATGAGCTTGACGTTCCGATGCTCGGGGACGCGCATCCGCTCGACCTGGATGACGCCGTTCGGGTAGACGAAGTTCCAGTAGAACTGGCGGCCCTGGACCTTGACCACTAGCGGCGGGCCGGCAGCCTTGGCCGAGTCGGCGCCGCTGTTGATTCCAGGCAGCTTCACGAGCACGAACGCGGCGATCGCCGCCAGGATCACGACCGGGATTGCCGTCCAGATCAGCTCCAGCCGGGTCGCGCCGTGGATTTCCGGTCCTTCGGCCGTCTTGGAGCGCCCGCGGTTGCGGAAGCGGATGATGAAGAGGATCAGCGCGCCCTCGACGAGGATGAAGATCGCGCCGGTAATCGCGATCAGGACCCAGTAGATGTCCTCGATCTTGGCCGCCTGGGGCGAGTCCGGGCCTCGTGGAGAAAGCCCGGCTGGGTCTCCAGCGAGCGCGACCTGTACGAGGACGAGCCCGAGCAGGGCGACGACGACGAGGGCTAAGGCTCTCCTCCTCACGCGCGAGGGCATTCTATGGAGGGTGAGCGAGCGAACGCGCGTGCAACTTCCGGCTGGTGTCGGGTCGCACTTTCGGGTCTTCCTCAACGGCGTCCCGCAGCAGGAAGGTCGTGATTTTCGTCGCTTGGGTAACGAGCTCCTCTTCGAGCGGAGTCTTGCCAAGGAGGGCAAGCTCGGGTTCTGGCGGTGGCTCTCGCTCTTCCTCGGCGTCGCAGGGACGTACCGACAGAACGACAGCGTCGACGTCGTCTATGACGTCAACGGTCAGCGGGTAGTCGCATCGGGGCTACCGCTGACGCCGGGCTGACGTGCCCGAACCGGGCGTGTCCTCGTGCCTGGCACGGAGTCGGCCTACGGACATGCCCACGGGGCGAAGAAGAACATTCCCGTTTGCAGGCGGTTTGTCAGCTTCGGACGTGTCCGCGTGCCTGGCACTGGGCCAGGTCCCTTCGGAGGAGTGCCGACCGGGCGGGGGCGTTTCCCGGTGCCAGGCACCGGAACACGCCCCGAAGAGTCAGATACCTAGGCCGGGCCAGCGCCGTTCGTGCCGACCAGCCGCAACCGCATCCGCGTGCCGCCGCCTTCGGCTCGCTCGGCGCCGACGCCGCCGCCGTGGGCTTCCGCGACCTGCTTGACGATCGCGAGCCCAAGGCCCGAGCCGGGCAGCTTGCGCGCCGCAGGCGCACGGTAGAACCGATCGAAGACGTACGGCAGGTCGTCGTCCTCGATCCCCGGCCCATGGTCACGGACCACCACCTGCCCGTCGCGGACCGTGATGTCCACTCTCCCGCCCGGAGGGCTCCACTTGGCGGCGTTGTCGAGCAGGTTCGAGACTGCCCGGGCGATCGTGTTGGGCACACCGTGCAGCTCGGTGGGCTGGAGGTCGGTCACGAACTCGACCTGCGGGAAGTCTCGACGCGCGCGCGCCACGACCTCGTCGACCAGCAGGTCGAGCCGGACGCCCTCCGCCTCCGGCGGCTGCGTCTCCCCGCGCGCCAGCTCGACCAGCTCCGTCACGAGGGCGGTCATCTCGGTCAGCTGCCCGACGACGTCGTTCAGAAGCTTCTCGCGTTCGTCGTCCGGCATGTTCCGGTCGCGGGCGAGCACCTCGATGTTCGTGCGCAAGCTCGTCAGCGGCGTGCGCAGCTCGTGCGAGGCGTCCGAGACGAGCTGGCGCTTGGCGCGGTCGGATTCCTCGAGCGCAGCAAGCATGGTGTTGAAGCTCGTTGCGAGCCGGCTGAGCTCGTCCTCGCCGTGCGCCTCGATCCGCTCGGAGAGATCCTGGGTCTCGGCGACCCGCTCGGTCGCACTGGTCAGACGGCGAACAGGCGCCAGCGCAGCCTGCGATACGGCAAGGCCGAGGCCGCCGGCGATCGCCACCCCGCCCGCGGCGATCAAGATGAGGAAGATCCTGATCCGATCGAGCGTGTGGTTGACCTCGCCCAAGGGCCGTGCCACCTGCAACGCGTACGTGTTGCCCCGGTCGTCCTGGACCGGGGTTGTGTAGACGCGATATTGAGCTCCGGCGATGGTGGCGTCGTTGAACCGGCCCTCTCGGAAGCGAGGACTGCTTCCGCTCTTCGCGACCTCGAGGGCGGTGCTGCTGGCCGGCAGCGTTCCGGATTCGGAAGGCGTCCGCGTCGTGTTTCCCGCCGTGTCGACCAACTGGACGAAGTCGCCGCCGCCGAAAGAGGGCGGGGGCACGCCTTCGAGAAACCCGGTGGTTCGGTCGATGCGAAGGCCCACGCCCGGCCCGTGAAAATTGACGATGTCGTTGGCACGCGTTTGAAGCGCGTCGTCGACCTGTCCACGCAGCTGGTTGCGCACGACGAAGAAGACGACGAAGGAGGCAGCGACAACTGCCAGCGCAACAGCCGCTGCGGCGACGAGAGTCAGGCGCGCCCTGAAACTGAGGTTTTGGAGGTTCACGGTTCTCGCAGCGCGTACCCGACGCCCCGCACCGTCTGGATCAGGCGCGGCTTGCCGCCGGTTTCGGTCTTCCGACGCAGGTAGCCGATGTAGACGTCGAGCGAGTTCGACGAGAGCCCGAAGTCGTAGCCCCAGACCCGCTCGAAGATCAGCGACCGTGTCAGCACCTGCCGTGGGTTCAACATGAAGAGCTCGAGCAGCGAGAACTCGGTTCGTGTCAGCTCGATCGGCTCGCTGTCGCGCTTGACCTCTCGCGTCGCCGGGTCGAGCTCGAGGTCGGCGAAGTGGAGGACCTCGCCCGCGCCGTTCGTCGTCCGCCGGAGCAGAGCGCGCAGCCGGGCGAGCAACTCGGCGAGCGCGAAGGGCTTGACAACGTAGTCGTCCGCTCCGGCGTCGAGCCCGGCGACCCGAGCCTCGACTTCGTCGCGGGCAGTCAGCATCAAGATCGGAATCCTGTTGCCGGAGCCGCGCAGGCGGCGGGCGGTCTCGAGCCCGTCAACGTTCGGCATCAGGACGTCGAGCACAATTGCGTCCGGGTGAACGTCCCCGACGTCGAGCCGGTAGAGGGCCTCGGCTCCGTCGGCCGCCAGCTCAACGTCATAGCCCTCCAGGGCAAGCGCGCGCCGCAGCGACTCGCGGACGGCCGCTTCGTCGTCGACGACGAGGATCTGAGCGCTACTCATGCGCGCATTGTTGCGTCAAAGATTGAGAGGCGGCTAAGAGCTTCGGACTCGACTCGCCGCCGCAATCCCTGGCGGCTCGCCCGCGGCCGCCAGGAGGTCGGCCGCGGGGAAGCCGCTATCCGCAGGGACGGGGGAAGGAGTCACCTGGCAAGCCTTGCACCCGCGTCTGAGAAAGCCCTAAGACAGCTGTAAGAAGTCTCTAAAGGCCCGGGCGCCGATTCTTAGGAGCCTCTTAGCCCATGCTCAGCAGGCACTTATTCGGGACTGCTCTGATGGAGCCCGTCAGCAATGCGAATCGCTCGAAAGGACTCCTGAGAATGTTCAAGCGCACGCCCTACTTCATTGCAGCTGCCGCGCTCCTCGTGGGCGCGGGAGCCGGCGCCGGCAGCTACGCGGCGTTCGGCACAGACCACAGCACGACGACCGTCGTCCACGAGACCGTCTCCGGAGGCAGCCCGACGGCCTCGACCAAGACGATGTCGGTGAACGCCGTTTACCGGGGAGCCCGGGACGGCGTTGTCGAGATCACAGTGACGACCTCGGGTGGCTCTGACAGCTCGCCCTTCCCCTTCGGTGGCTCGGACTCGCCGAAGTCGCAGGCCCAGGGCTCCGGCTGGGTCTACGACTCGGACGGCCACATCATCACGAACAACCACGTCGTCTCGGGCGCGACGTCGATCTCGGTCCAGTTCAGTGACGGCTCGAAGTACAGCGCCAAGCTCGTCGGCGCGGATCCTTCGACCGATCTGGCCGTGATCAAGGTGAACGCTCCCTCGAGCAAGCTGCACCCGCTCACGCTGGGCGACTCGAGCAGGCTGGAGGTCGGGGACGGCGTCGTTGCGATCGGCAGCCCGTTCGGCCTGGACGAGACCGTCACTTCCGGAATCGTCAGCGCGCTCAACCGTGACATCAGCTCGACGAACAACTTCACGATCTCCGGCGCCATCCAGACCGACGCCGCGATCAATCACGGCAACTCCGGCGGCCCGCTGCTGAACATGGCCGGCCAGGTCGTCGGCGTGACCACCCAGATCGAGAGCGACTCCGGCGGCAACGAAGGCGTCGGCTTCGCGGTTCCCTCGAACACGATCGCCTCTGTCGCCTCCAAGCTCGTCAGCGGCCAGAAGGTCGAGCATCCGTACCTCGGTGTCTTCGTCCAGACGCCGCAGAACCGCAGCGGAGCCGAGGTCGCTCAGGTCAAGAGTGGCTCTCCTGCTGCCTCTGCAGGCCTGAAGGCCGGCGACGTCATCACCAGCTTCGGCGGTGAGACGATCCAGAGCCCCGACGACCTGACCGCTGCGGTGGCCGCAAAGGCACCCGGCGACAAGGTCTCGGTGACCTATGTCCGCACTGGGAATACGCAGACCACACAGGTGACCATCGGAACCCGCCCCTCGTAGGGAACTTCCCCAGACAGCGCGCCTTCCCCTCACACCCGCACGGCGCGCAAACGAAAGCGACGGCCGCCCGCTGAGGCGGCCGTCGCAATTCTTGATCCCCCGAACGAGGGAATTCACTTGTCTTCTCCCCCGCCGGGGGCTATCTCAAGAGCAGGGGTAGGCTCGCGGCGCGACCGGGCGAAGGGGGACGCAAGGCTCTGCCCTCGAAGATCTCCCAGTGAGAGAGAAGGCGAGGCCCCGCTGCGGCGAGGGCCTCGCCGCCTACCCCGCTACTCCTTTAGCCGGGTTTTAGCGGCCGAGCCCATCGCTTCCGAATGCGTCAGTCGACGACGGCGACGACCTCGTCGAGGACGCCGAGCCCTTCGTCGAGCTCCTCGCGCGTGATCGTCAGCGGCGGCGCGACGACGACCACGTTCCAATGTGTCATCAGGTAGAGACCCCGGTCCATCGCGGCCTTCGCGAGCTTCGCCACCGGCGCGAACGCGTCGCCGGTCGCGTTGAACGGAACGAGCGGCTCGCGGGTCTTCCGGTCGCGGACGAGCTCGATGCCCCAGAAAAGCCCCTTCCCGCGTACCTCGCCGATCGACGGGTGGCGCTCCTGCAGGCGTGGCAGCTCTTCGGCGAGCACCGCTCCCATCGCGGCGGAGTTCTCGACGATCCCTTCCTCCTGGAAGGCCTCGATCGAGGCCACCGCAGAGGCACACGCGAGCACGTGGCCGGAGTAGGTCAGGCCGCCGGCGAAGTACTTGTCCCGCACCCAGTAGGCGATCTTCTCGTTGATCACCATCGCGCCCAGCGGCACGTAGCCGGAGTTGATCCCCTTCGCGACCGTGAGGATGTCCGGGACGACGTCCCAGTGCTCGCAGGCGAACCACTTGCCCGAACGCCCGAAGCCGGCCATCACCTCGTCGCAGATCAGCAGGATCCCGTGACGGTCGCAGACCTCGCGGATCGATTTCAGATACCCGTCCGGGGGGACGATGATGCCGTT
>DATFXA010000021.1:0-6053 GCA_035258645.1 Gaiellaceae bacterium | reverse complement strand
GAGGTGAGTGGCGAGCGCATCCCGACGTGAGCCACGAGCCCGTTTCCGACCGCGCCACGCTCCTCTCGCCGTTCGACCGGCTCGTTCACGACCGCAACCGCGCCGAGGCGCTCTTCGACTTTCGCTACCGACTAGAGATGTACGTCCCGGCTGCGAAGCGCGAGTACGGCTACTACGTGTTGCCGCTGCTGGCGGGCGACCGGATCGTGGGCCGGGCCGAGCCGCGGTTCGATCGCAAGACGCGGAAGCTCGAGCTGCTCGGCGCCTGGGGTGACACCTCGCGGCTCGACGAGGCTCTGGACGGGCTCGCGGCTTTTCTCGGCGCGGAACGGGCCGCGTAGCGCTTCTTCAGTGGGAGGCGCGCTTCGACCAGCCCCTTGCGGCTCGGCGCCGCCGCCTCCTCGCATCCGGGTGACGTGCCATCGGCTCGCGCCCGGGCGGCTGCGTGGGGGTCGGTCCGACCGGGCCGAGCGGCGGGATCGCCTGGGTCACGGGCTTCTGCTGTGAGACCTTGAGCTTGCCGCCGTAGTGTGAGATCTGGAGGGGCTTTCCTTCGGTCAGCGTGTACGTCGCTTCAGCCGCCGTGGCCACGACCTTCAGCAACCGTCCCTGGAAGCGGAGGCCGAAGGCGAGCCGCTCGAGCTGGGGCGGCAGCCGTGGCGCGAAGCTGAGAGAGCCGTCGTGGTCGCGCATGCCGCCGAAGCCGGCGACGGCGGCGAGCCAGGAGCCTGCCAGTGAGGCTATGTGGACGCCGTCGCGAGTGTTGCGCTCCAGGTCGTGCAGGTCCATCAAGGCGGCTTCGCCGAAGTAGTCGTAGGCGAGATCGAGGTGACCGACCTCGGCTGCCACGACCGCCTGCGTGGAGGCTGAGAGCGACGAGTCACGAACGTTCAGCGGTTCGTAGTAGGCGAAATCCTTGGCCTTCTGGTCCGCGGTGAAGGAATCGCCACACCAGTGCAGGGCGAGCACGAGGTCGGCCTGCTTGACCACCTGCTTGCGGTAGAGGTCGAAGTAGGGGAAGTTGAGCAGCAGCGGATACTCGTCGGGCTTCGTGTTGGCGAAATCCCAAACCTGGTGCTCGGTGAAGCCCTCCGACTGCGGATGGACTCCTCGGGCCTCGTCCCAGGGGACGACCATGTCGCGGGCAGCGTCCCTCCAGGCCGCCGCCTCCTCGAGGTCGGCGCCGAACTGACCGGCTTCGTCGGGGTGGCGGGTGACAGCGTCGGCGGCGGCGACGAGATTTCGCTGTGCGAGCAGGTTCGTGAAGACGTTGTTGTCGTGGAGCGCGCTGTACTCGTCCGGGCCGGTGACTCCGTCGATCCGGAAGCTGCCCTCGGCGTCGTGGTGGCCGAGCGAGTGCCAGAGACGCGCCGTGTCGACGAGCAATTCGAGCCCTGCTTCGAGCTCGAACACCTCGTCCTCGACCGCGGCGAGGTACCGGACGACGGCGTCGGCGACGTTGGCATTGATGTGGAACGCGGCCGTTCCGGCAGGCCAGTAGGCGGAGCATTCGTGGCCGCGGATCGTGCGCCACGGAAAGGCGGCGCCCCTGAGGCCGAGCTGATGGGCGCGCTCGCGAGCCAGGTCGAGGGTCGAGTGCCGCCACAGCAGCGCGTCGCGCGTTGCATGCGGGGCCGTGTAGGTCAACACCGGCAGCACGAAGCGCTCGGTGTCCCAGAAGGTGTGTCCGTCGTAGCCGGGCCCCGTCAGGCCCTTGGCGGGGATCGCGCGCTGCTCGGCCCGCGCGCCGGCCTGGAGCGTGTGGAAGAGGGAGAAACGGACGGCTTGCTGGAGCTCGGTGTCTCCTTCGAGCTCAACATCCGCCGTGGCCCAGAAATCGTCGAGGTAGGCCCGCTGGCCCTCCAGCAGGCCGTCCCAGCCGGCGTATCTCGCCTTCGTGACCGCCGCGATCACCTGGTCGCGGATCGCCGGCAGCGAGCGCACGCTCGACCAGCCGTAGGCCAGGAACTTGACTATCGTCAGCCGCTCGCCGGGTGCGAGATCGGTCGCGATCGTCACCCGGCCGACGTCAGCCTCGCTCTCGGCAAACGAGAGCGTTCCCTCCGGGCCCTCGACGATGTGGTCCATCGCCGCCGCCATCAGCAGCTTGCTGCGCCTGGTCGAGTGAACGAGGACGACCCTCAGCTCGCGGTCGGCGAAATCCTCCGAGACGAGGGGGGATTCGAGGATCGCCGCCGCACGTGGATCGTGCGAGGCCGGCGGCGTCGGCTCGTTGGCAATCAACTCGGACTGGATCGCCACGCGCAGCGGCGCCTCGACAGCCTCGACCTCGTAGAGGATCGCCGCCGCGCCGCGGTGGAGGAACGACACGAGACGGGTTGAGCTGACGAGCACCTTCGTTCCGGCCGGCGACTCCCATTCGACGCGCCGTCGCAGGACTCCGGCTCGCAGGTCGAGCGTTCGCTCGTGCGACTGCAGGCGGCCGTAGCGCACGTCGAACGGCTCGTCGTCTACGAGCAGCCGGATGATCTTGCCGTTGGTGACGTTTAGAACCGTCTGACCGGACTCGGGGTAGCCGTAGCCGGCCTCGGCGTAGGGCAGTGGGCGCACCTCGTAGAAGGAGTTCAGGTAGGTCCCGGGGATCCCGTAGGGCTCGCCTTCGTCGAGGTTGGCGCGAAGGCCGATGTGGCCGTTCGAAAGCGCGAAGACGGACTCCGATTGGCTCAGGACGTTGAGGTCGAGCTCTGTCTCGCGAACGCACCAGGGCTCGACCGCGAAGGCGGGATGGGTGATCACTTGTGGTCCAGCAGCTCAGCCAGGTCGGAGACGACGGTGTCGGCGCCGTGTTCCAGCAGCGCCTCCCTCTGGCCCGTCCGATCGACGCCGACGACGAAACCGAACTTCCCCGCGCGGCCCGCCTCGACTCCGGCGAGTGCGTCCTCGAAGACTGCCGCCCCGGAAGGCTCGACTCCGAGCTCCGTCGCCGCTGCGAGGTAGGTGTCAGGCGCAGGCTTTCCCTTCAGATGTCTCTTGTCGGCGACGATCCCGTCGATCCGCACCTCGAACAGATCAGAGATCCCGGCGGCCTCGAGCACGTCCTTGCAGTTAGCGCTGGCGGACACGACGGCAATGTGGAGCCCCGCCTCGCGGACTGCATGCACGTAGCGGACCGAGCCGTCGTACGCCTCGACGCCGTCTCGCTTCAAGAGCGCGAGCACCAGCTCGTTCTTGCGGTTCCCGAGGCCATGAACAGTCTCCGCCGAGGCAGGGTCGCTTGGACCGCCCTCCGGCAGCTCGATTCCGCGCGAGGCGAGGAAGGAGCGCACACCGTCGAAGCGCGGCTTACCGTCGACGTACCGGTCGTAGTCGCCGACCGGATCGAAGGGGACGAAAGGATCGCCGGTCTGTTTCGCGCGCTCTTCTAAGTACGCGTCGAACATCTCTTTCCACGCGGCGGCGTGGACCCTGGCGGTCTGCGTCAGGACGCCGTCCAGATCGAAGAGGCACGCTCGAGTTTCCGCCGGCAACCCGAGTGGTTGGGGGTCGCCGGGCACGGCTCAGACCGTACAAAAAAACGAAACGGCGGCCCGGAGGCCGCCGCTTCGTTCGCCGAGCCGATCTCACTTTCGTCCACCGTTCGCGCTGACCTTCGGCTTCCGCCTACGGCCCTCGGGCTCGGCTTCGTCCTACTTGCGCTCCGTGCTCGGCGCGCTCGGGAATCTAGGCGTCCTCGACTCCCGGCACAAGAGGTCCCCGAAACAAAAATGTCGCAATTTGGACGCTCCGCGTTCACAAGCCTCGCTTGTGCGGATTTCTTAGTTGCCTCTTAGCACACTCTCAGGCCGCTCTCACGCCGGGGTGGTTCGGTTCGGATTGGCAATCGAATGAAGGGAGAGCAGTCGATGAACAGGAGGCTCAAGCCCAAGGTGGTGGCGGGAGCCGTCGCCGGCCTCGCGGTCGCGGGAGGGGGAGGGGCGTACGCGGCGACGCAGCTCGGATCCCCATCACAGGAGAACCAGGCCGTGCTGAACGACGCCGCGAAGCAACTCGGCGTCCAGCCGAGCGCGCTCACCGCGGCTCTGAAGAAGGCGCTCGAGAACCGCGTCGACGCGGCCGTCGCCGCAGGTCGGCTGACGAAGGCCCAGGGCGACGAGCTCAAGCAGCGGATCGAGTCCGGCGACGGGCCGCTGTTTGTCGGCCCGGGCTTCGGCCACCACGAGCGAGGAGGGATGTTCGGCGGCCTCGACGCCGCCGCGAGCTACCTCGGCCTGAGCGAGGATCAGCTCCACACTCAGCTCCAGAACGGCGAGTCGCTCGCGGACATCGCCAAGGCGAAGGGCAAGTCGGTCGACGGGCTGATCAACGCGATCGTCGACGATGCAAAAGCGAAGCTCGACGACGCGGTCAGTTCCGGCCGGCTGACCCGGTCGCAGGCCGACTCGATCCTGGCCGGACTCAAGGAGCACGTCACAAACCTGGTCAACGGGAAGATGCCGAAGTTCGGGCTGCGGCAGGGCTTCCGCGATGGGCCCTTCCGCGGCGGTCCGCCTATGCCTTCCGGCGGCGGCCCTGACCAAACGGGGATCTAGTTGTCCCGCATCGAAGCAGCGAGGCGGCGGGCCGACGGCGCCAAGCGCGCGCTCGCCGTCCTGGCGGCGAGCGGCCTGGTCGTTGCCGGGGTGCTCGCCCGCGCTACGAACCCAGGGCACTCCGTCCGGACGAGCCGCGGCGCCGGGTCGTCCTCGACCGCTACGAGCTCGGAATCAGAGAGCCGGAGCGACGACGATTTCTCGATCGCTCCGTCATCCAGCGAACCTCAGGTTCAGGCCCATGTCTCCTGACCGGTTTCAGGCCATGGGGGTCGACGTGATCGTCGGCGGCGCGACCGACGACGAGCTGGAGGCGATCGGGCTCCTGTTCGAGAAGCTCGAGCGGACCTTCAGCCGTTTCCGGTCCGACAGCGAGCTGAACAGCGTCAACGCAGCGTCCGCCGAGTTCGTCGCCGCCTCGCCGATGTTCGTGCGCGTGCTCGGGCTCGCCCTCGACGCGGCACGCAGGACGGACGGGCTAGTCGACCCGACGCTCGGCGCGGCGATCGAGGCGGCCGGCTACGACCGCGACTTCGCCGAACTGGGCGACGACGAGCGACCGCCGGCCCCCGCCGTTCCCGGCAGCTGGCGTCATGTTCGCGTCGCCGGCCGGCTGATCTTCCGCTATCCGGGCACGAAGCTGGATCTCAACTGCGTGGTCAAGGGTCTCGCGATCGACGCGGCGGTGCAGCACCTCTCGGGCGACGGCTTCGTCGCGGCCGGGGGTGACGTCGCCGTCCGCGGCAGCGCGATTGTCGGCCTGCCGGGCGGAGGCTCGCTGACGCTGCGCGACGGCGGCCTGGCGACCAGCGGCACGACGCACCGGCGCTGGCTTCGCGGCGGCGACGCTCAGCACCACTTGATCGATGCCCGGACCGGCAAGCCGTCCACGTCGCCCTGGTCAGACGTCACGGTCGCCGCCGGCAGCTGCCTGGAGGCCGATGTCGCCGCCAAGGCTGCGTTCATGCTCGGGGACGAAGGCCCCGCCTGGCTCGAAGAACGGAGGCTCCCGGGCCGTTTCCGGATCGGAGAAGTGGAGGTCGCAAACGCCTCGTGGCGACGTGCCCTCGCGCCCGCCCGGGCTGCATGACCCTCTTCGAGTGGTACCTCGTGCGGGCGAGCGGAATCGTCGCCTTCGTACTGCTCACGATCGCCGTCCTGATCGGGCTGGCCCTTCCGTCCTAGCGGTAGCAGGTCTCCTTGCCTGGCGTGCGGCCGGCGGCTTACAGCCGCCGGCCGCAAAAACTGCGTCTAGCGCACCCGGACGGTGACGCCGGCCGACTGGAAGCCGGCCTTCCTGGCGGTGAAGAGGACACGCCCGCGCTTCGTCGGCCGGACCGTGAAGCGTGCGACGCCCCACATGCTTGTGCCGCGGGTCTGAGCCTTGACGCCCGCGCCGACGACTCTCACCTTCACTCCGGTCATCCAATTTCCGCTGGCGTTCTTGACCGTGATGCTCACCGTCGAACGCCGTCGCTTGCGAAGGCTGCCCTTGACGGTCAG
>DATFXA010000020.1:0-2185 GCA_035258645.1 Gaiellaceae bacterium | reverse complement strand
GCAGCGGCGGTGTCGTCGATCGACACCGAGGTGGCGCCGTCGAGCACGCCGCGGGCCAGCTTCCACATCTTCGGGAGGAGCGCCGGAGAGCCGGACCCGTCGACGAACGACGGCTGGTACTCGACCTCCCGCGCCTCACCGGTGGCGAAGGCTGCCGTCAGCGGCGCGCCAGTCTCCGGTTCGACCGCGTACACGGCGGCTTCGGGGCGCAACGCCTTGACTGCGCTGGCGATCCCGACGCTGAGGCCGCCACCTCCAAAAGGGACGAGCACGACGTCGGCACTTGGCAGGTCTTCGAGGATCTCGAGCCCGATCGTCCCGTTCCCGGCCATCACCTGCTCGTTCTGGACGGGATGGATGAAGATGCCGGAGGCCTCGGGAAAGCTTGACTCCTCGATCGCCTGCCACCAGCGTTCGTACGGAACCTTGACCACTGTCCCGCCGAGTCTCTCGATCGCCTCCAGCTTCGTCTCGGCCGCACCCTCGGGAACGACGACGGTGCAGGCAATTTCCAGCTCACGCGCCGCCCAGGCGACTCCCTGGCCCATGTTGCCGGCGCTGGCGGTGACCACCCCCGTCCGCAGCTCGGACGGTTGCAGCTGCAAGATCGCGTTCAGCGCCCCGCGAAGCTTGAACGAGCCGATCGGCTGGAGGTTCTCGAGCTTCAGGAAGACCGTCGCCGGGGCG
The DNA here is from genome assembly GCA_035258645.1 of Gaiellaceae bacterium. Taxonomy (GTDB): domain Bacteria; phylum Actinomycetota; class Thermoleophilia; order Gaiellales; family Gaiellaceae; genus 13-2-20CM-68-14. The sequence goes on along the minus strand of DATFXA010000020.1, from coordinate 1,498 downwards.
TCGCCGATGAACCGCACGAGCGGGGTGCGACGGACCCTGCCGGTCAGACGTTGCTGCGCCAGGGTGATCTGCTCGAGCGGGATCAAAAGGGGACCACCGAGCCCGCACCGTCTCGGCGCGCGCGCTCGTAGAGGTACTCAGCGGCGGCAAGGTCCTCGACGGCTAGACCGAGCGAGATGAAGACCGTCAGCTCGTCGTCCGAGCGTCGCCCCTCGTACGAGCCCAGCAGCACCTCCCCGAGCTCGGCGCGGATATGGTCCGGGCCGATTCCGGCTTCGTCGATCGCAGTCAGGTACTCGCCGGACTCGTTCAGGGTCGACTCCCGACGGTCGACGAAGACGGCGGCAGAGCCGATTGTCGCCGAGTCGAGCTCCCTCGCCGTCGGAATCGAGGAGCCGACGGCGTTCACGTGAGCTCCCGGCGCGAGCCAGTCTCGTTCGACGACCGGCTCCCGGGACGAAGTGACAGTGACGACGACGTCGGCGCCGCGGACGGCCGCCTCGGCGCTCTCGACCGCCTCGACCGGGAACGGCGCCCCGGCCTCGTTCGCAAAGGCCTCGGCGTGTTCGGGGGTGCGGCTCCAGACCCTCGCTTCGTCGAACGGCCGCACGAGCGCCATTGCCTCGAGGTGAGGCCGCGCCTGGACGCCCGAGCCGATGATGGCGAGCACCCTGGAGTCCTCGCGCGCGAGGGCGCGAGTCGCGACGCCCGTGACGGCGGCGGTGCGGATCGACGTGACCGCCGAAGCGTCGATCAGGGCGCGCAGCTCGCCGGTCTCGCCGTCGAAGAGCATGACGCCGCCCTGGTGGGGATCGAGGCCGCGTGCCGGATTGCCGGGGAAGATGCAGACCGTCTTGAGGCCATAGGCGGCCTGTGGCGAGGAGTGGTGCGCGGGCATCAGGCCCATCAGGCTCTGCTCCTCCGGGGGCCTGACGACGAACCGCAGCGGCTGCCAGCTCCGGCCGCGCGCAAGGTCCGTGAGCGCTCCGGCCATCAGCTCGATGCAGTCGTCCATCGGCAGCAGTTGCTTGACGTCGGCATTTGAGAGGACCAGGAGCTCACTCATGCGAAGAGCCCCGCGAGCTCGTCGCGCTCGTCTTGGGACAGCCGGATCTCGACGCCAATGAGCGCCGCGTCGAGCTGTTCCGGCGTGCGCGGCCCGACGATCACCGAGGTCACCTGGGGATGGCTCGCTACCCAGGCGATCGCCAGCTCGGCCGGCGTCACCCCGCGCTCCGCCGCCGCGGCCTGGAAGCGCTCGAGCCCGTCGAAGGTCCTCTCGTTCACGAGGTCGGAGTATGGCCCTCCGCGCAGGGCCATCCGCGAGTCGCCGGGGAAGGCTTCCGACCGCCGGTATTTGCCGGTCAGCCAGCCGCCGGACAGCGGGCTGAACGGCGTGAAGCCGAGCCCTTCGCTCGCGCAGAGCGGCAGTACCTCGCGTTCCGTTTCGCGGCGGAGCAGGCTGTACTCGTTCTGAACCCAGCCGACGCGGATCAGC
>DATFXA010000019.1:0-2338 GCA_035258645.1 Gaiellaceae bacterium | reverse complement strand
GAACTGGACTTCGTGCTCGAGGACGACGCCGTACTGCTCGTGGGCCCGGCGGCGGGCTTCGGCCATCAGGGCGACCGCGTCGGCGGCACGGGCGCCGTCTGCGTTCTCGATGAAGTTCGCGTGCCGAGGCGAGATCTGGGCGCCCCCGATCCTGTAGCCCTTCAGGCCACAGGCCTCGAGCATCCGCCCCGCGGTCAACTCGTGCTCGGGGTTCTTGAAAACGCTGCCGAAGGTCCGCCTGTTCGTCGGCTGGGCGGCCTTGCGCAGCGCTTGCAACTCGGCGACCTTGGCCTTGATCTCGTCCGCGTCGCGTTGCTCGAGCTCGAACTCCACCTTCGCAACGACCTTCCCCTCGCCGAGCCTGGAATGCCGATACGCGAGACCGAGCTCCGCGGGCGTCAGCCACCGCGCACCTCCCTCGTCGACTACCAACGCCCGCACCACAATCCCCGACCAGTCGCTGCCGTAGGCGCCGGCGTTCATCCTCACCCCGCCGCCGGCCGTGCCCGGGATTGCGCACGCGAACTCGAAGCCGCCGAGCCCGGCCGCGCGCGCTCGGTGCAGCGAGACAGCGTTCGCCGCGCCGCCTCCTGCGAGCAGCAGCTCGCCCTCGACCTCAGACGAAGCGAGCTCGCCGTCCAGCCTGAGCACGAGGGCGTCGACCCCCTCGTCGGCCACCAGCAGGTTGGAGCCGAGGCCGATCGTGACGGCCGGCAGCCCGTGCTCCCGTGCCCATGCGAGCGCCTCCTCGACCTCCGCGACCGTCGACGGTTTCGCGAACGCGCGCGCGTCGCCGCCCGCGCCGAGGGTCGTGTAACGACCGAGCCGAACCCCCGGCTCGATCCTCAAGCGAGCGCCTCGAGGATCAGAGCGGCACCGCGATCGACGTCACCAGCGCCGAGAGTCAGGACGCGGTCGCCCGCACGCGCGCGGCGCGCGAGAAAACGGGCGCCGTCCTCGACGGTCGGCATCCAACCCACTTCGATCCCCGGCCGCGCGTCGGCCAGAGCGTCGACGACGAGCTTCCCCGTCACACCCTCGAGTGGTTGCTCCCGCGCGCGATAGACGTCGGTGACGGCGACGATGTCGGCCGCTGACAGCGAGTCGCCGAGCTCGGGCGCGAGGTAGCGCGTGCGGGAGTAGAGGTGGGGCTGAAAGAGGACGAGGATCCTGCCGCCGTTCCGAACGGCGGCGATGTCGGCGGCGAGCTCTCGTGGATGGTGCGCGTAACTGTCGAGGACCTCGGCGCCGCCGGCCTCACCACGGCGCTCCAGCCGGCGGCCCACTCCACTGAACTCGCGCAGGACGGTCGCGGCCTCTTCCCGCGCGTAGCCGGCCAGCTCGAGCGCGGCCAGCGCGACCGTGGCGTTCCGGCGGTTGTGCTCGCCCGGCACGGCGAGCTCGATCTCGGCCGGGTCGAGGTCCTCTCCGCGCACGGCGTGCGGCGCACTCCCGAGCCAGTCCGTGAACAGCGACTCGACCTCGACGCGCGAGGCGAACTCGGTGTGGTGGTCGAGGTCGACGTTCGTGACTACCGCGATCTGCGGGCGGAGCGCGGCGATCGTCCGGTCCGACTCGTCTCCCTCGACGACCAGCCAGCCCGTGCCGGCGCGTGCGTTGCCGCCGAGCTGCGGGACCTCGCCGCCGATCAGGAACGCCGGGTCGTCGGCGAGGCGATCGAGGCAGAAGGCGATCATCGCGGCGGTCGTCGTTTTGCCGTGCGCACCCGCGACCACGATCGAGCGCTGCAACGAGACGAGCTCGGCGAGAAACTCGGCACGCGGCCTGCCTTCGACCTGCTCGCGATACGCGGTCGAGACGACGACCTCGTCCCAACCCTCGGGCACGACCGGCTCCGGCGCGATCTCGACGACGACGTCGTCGAGCCCCTTCAGATACGGAGTCTGGACACGGTCCCAACCGCCGACGTCGGCCCCCCAAGCCCGCGCGAGCAGCGCATACCCGGAGAGCCCCGCGCCGCCGATGCCGACGAACCAGATTCGCCGCCCCTCAAACGGTGGCAAGCGCGACCAGCTCCTCCGCGATCTCGGCAGCGGCCCCGGGACGGGCGACGGCGAGCATCGCCTGACGCATCCGCTCGCGGCGCGGGCCGTCGGCCAGAAGCTCCTCGACGAGAGCCGGAACGGCGTCGAGCTGGGACTCGGGCACCACGACCGCCCCACCCGCCGTTTCGAGTTGTCGCGCGTTCTTCGTCTGATGATCCGCGGTCGCGTGGGGATACGGGACCAGAACCGCCGGCAGGCCGGCCGCCGCGAGCTCCCAGACCGATCCCCCCGCCCGGGCGAGGGCGAGGTCGGCCGCACCGTACGCCGCGCCG
>DATFXA010000018.1:0-4878 GCA_035258645.1 Gaiellaceae bacterium | reverse complement strand
TCCGGGCGCGTCAGCGAAGGGCTCGGTCTGCTCGACGAGGCGATGGTGACGGTCACCACAGAGACGCTCTCGCCGGTCGTCACCGGGATCGTCTATTGCGGCGTGATCTTGACCTGCGAACAGGTCTTCGAGCTTCGGCGCGCTCGCGAGTGGACGGCGGCGCTGACCCGCTGGTGTGAGGGCCAACCCGAGCTGTTGGCGTTTACCGGCCGTTGCCGTGTGCATCGCGCCCAGTTGATGCAGCTTCACGGCGACTGGGACGACGCGCTCGACGAGGCCGAGCGAGCCGGCCGGCGCCTCGAAGAGGCGATGAACCAGGCGGCCGCGGCGAGGGCCTGCTACCTCACGGGCGAGGTTCATCGGCTGCGTGGAGAGCTCGAGCAGGCCGAGGACGCCTACAAGCAGGCGAGCCTGCTCGGCCTCGAGCCGCAGCCAGGCCTGGCGCTCATGCGGCTAGCGCAGGGCAACGCCGGCGCAGCCGCTGCTGCGATCCGTCGCGCGCTAAGTGAGACGACCGACCGGCTGACGCGGGGGGCGCTTCTGCCCGCCGCCGTCGAGATCATGCTCGCGGACGGCGAAATCGAGCAGGCCCGCGAAGCCTGTCGGGAGCTCGACGCGATCGCGGCGGAGTACGAAAGCGAGATGCTGGCGGCGTTGAATGCGCACGCTCGAGGAGCGGTCGAGCTGGCGGCCGGCGATTCCAGGGCGGCGCTCATAAGTCTTCGCCGGGCCGCAAAGGTCTGGCAGGAGCTCGAGGCTCCCTATGAGGCGGCTCGGACACGCCTGCTGGTCGGGCTCGCGTGCCGTGCGCTTGGCGACGAGGACGCCTTTGTTCTCGAGCTCGGCGTGGCCCGGTCGGTGTTCGAGGAGCTGGCGGCCGCCGGTGACCTCGCTGCCGCCGATCTACTTACCGGGACAGCAGGCGACGCACACGGCCTGACCGGTCGCGAGCTGGAGGTGCTCCGCCTCGTTGCGAGCGGACAGAGCAACAAGGAGATCGCGGCTGCGCTCGTGATCAGCGAGCACACCGTTGCCCGTCACGTTCAGAACATCTTCAAGAAGCTTGGCGTCGTCTCTCGCACCGCGGCCGGCGCGTACGCGTTCGAGCACGATCTCGTCTGACCACCCTCTACTGAGAATTCACCACGCCGGCCGGCGCCAAGTTGGTGGATCCGGGCGATGCGGGCGGAGGCTCGGCTCTCTACGGTCGACAGGCAGGCATTCGATCCAAGGAGGAGCAGTCATGACGATCCAGCAAGCAGCAATCGAGAGCACCGGCGCCGACGAGACGGCGACCGAGATCTTCGACACGATCGTCATCGGTGGCGGCCAGGCCGGACTGTCCGTCGGCTACTACCTGAAGCGGCAGGGCCGGTCCTTCGTGATCCTCGACGCGAACGAGGAGATCGGCGGCTCCTGGCGGACGCGCACGTGGAGCTCGCTGCGGCTGTTCACTCCCGCACGCTACGACGGGCTACCGGGGTGGCCGTTTCCCGCGCCCGGCTGGTCGTATCCGACCGCGCGCGAGCTCGGCGACTATCTCGAGGCCTACGCGGCCCGGTTCGAGCTCCCTGTGCGGACACGCATGAAGGTCGACCGGCTGCAGAAGGCACGTGACCGGTTCGTCGTCGAGTGCGGCGAAAAGAAGTTCCGGGCGTCGCAGGTCGTCGTTGCGACCGGCTTCTACGGGACGCCCTCGGTCCCGTCCTTCGCGGCCGAGCTCGACTCCCGGATCGTGCAAATGCACTCGAGCGAGTACCGCGACCCCTCCCAGCTGCGGCCGGGCGGCGTCCTGCTGGTCGGCGCCGGGAACTCGGGAGCCGATATCGCGATCGAGGTCTCCAAGACGCACCGGACGTGGCTTTCCGGCCCTGACAAGGGACAGGTGCCGTTCCGGATCGGGAGCCGGCTTTCGCGGCTCGCTCTGCCACTGCTGTGGCTGCTCGCCTCGCACGTCCTCACCGTCAAGACCCCGATCGGCCGCAAGGTGCGGCCGCACGTGCTCGCGAACGGCGCGCCTCGGATCCGGGTGAAGGCGGACGACCTCGACGCGGCGGGTGTCGAGCGTGTGCCGAGGACCGTTGCCATCGCAGACGGGCTGCCGGTGCTCGAGGACGGGCAGGTGCTGGACGTTGCCAACGTGATCTGGTGCACAGGCTTCCGCCAGGACTTCAACTGGATCGACGTGCCGGTCTTCGGCGAGCAGCAGGAGCTCCACCAGCAGCGTGGTGTCACCTCGGAGCCCGGGCTCTACTTCCTCGGGCTGGACTTCCTCTACTCCTTCACCTCGGAGAACGTCGGCGGGGTCGGCCGGGACGCGAAGTACGTCGCAAAGCGAATCAACTCACGGTAGGCCCCGATGGAGAAACGTCGCGCTCCGTCCTAGACTCGTACCGTGGCGGCTTGCGCAAACTGCGGGGCCGAGAACCGGGACGAAGCGAAGTTCTGCGACTCGTGCGGCTCACCCCTGGCCGCGGCTCCGGCGCGAGAGTCGCGCAAGCGGGTGACCGTCCTCTTCTGCGACGTCACCGGCTCGACCGCGCTCGGTGAGCGGATCGATCCCGAGAGTCTGCGCAACGTGATGGCGCGCTACTTCGAGACGGCCAAGGCCGCGATCGAGCGCCACGGCGGCACGGTCGAGAAGTTCATCGGAGACGCGGTGATGTCGGTCTTCGGCGTCCCGGTCGTGCACGAGGACGATGCCCTCCGTGCGGTTCGCGCCGCCGACGATCTCCGCCGCGCTCTCGGACCCTTGAACGAGGAGCTCGAGGAGAGGTTCCAGACCCGGTTGCAGCTCCGCACGGGCGTCAACACCGGTGAGGTCGTCACCGGCACGGAGGAGCGGCTTGCGACGGGCGACGCCGTCAACGTCGCCGCCAGGCTCGAGCAGGCCGCGCAGCCCGGCGAGATCCTGCTCGGAGAAGAGACGCTGCGCCTCGTCCGCGGCACGGTCGAGGTCGAGCCGGTGGCTCCGGTCGAGGCAAAAGGGAAGTCAGAGCCGCTTGCCGCCTACAAGCTCGTCCAGGTCGACCGGGAGACCGGGGATCGCGATCACACCACCGCGCCGATGGTCGGCCGCGAGCGCCAGCGACATCTGCTCGAGGAGGCGTTCGCAAACGTCGTCGCCGACAGGACCTGCCAGCTGTTCACCATCCTCGGGACTGCCGGCGTCGGCAAGTCACGGCTCGCATCCGAGTTTCTGGGGGGTCTCGACGGCGCGACGGTGGTCTCGGGACGTTGCGTCTCCTACGGCGAGGGGATCAGCTACTTCCCCGTCACCGAGGTTGCGATCCAACTCAAAGCCGATCCGGCTGTGCATGCCGGCCTGGCCCCGATCCTGGGCGACGACGCGGCGCCAAGCTCCCCGGACGAGATCGCCTGGGCCTTCAGGAAGCTGCTCGAGCAACGCGCCGCCGACGGTCCGGTCGTGGTCATCTTCGACGACATCCACTGGGGCGAGCCGACCTTCCTCGACCTCATCGAGCACGTCGCCGACTTCAGCCGTGAGGCGCCGATTCTGCTCCTCTGCATGGCTCGGCCTGAGCTGCTCGACACGCGGCAGTCGTGGGGAGGCGGCAAGCTCAACGCGACCAACGTCCTGCTCGAGCCGCTCGGAACGGACGAGGCTGCCGAGCTGCTGACGAGCCTGCTCCCGGCGGAGGTTGAAGACGGGCTCCGCACTAGGATCCTCGACGCTGCCGGCGGCAACCCGCTCTTCGTCCAGGAGATGGTCGCGATGGTCGCGGAGCGGCAGGCCGGCAACGGCGAGGCTGCGGAGATCGCCGTGCCACCGACGATTCAAGCGCTTCTTGCGGCCCGGCTCGATCAGCTCGACTCGCACGAGCGCGTCGTCCTCGAACGTGGGTCCGTGGAGGGCAACATCTTCCACCGCAGTGCGGTCGAGGCGCTGGCGCCCGAGGAGCAGGAGGTGCCGCGGCAGCTGATGAGCCTGGTGCGCAAGGAGCTCGTCCGTCCGGATCGCGCCCAGCTCTCCGGCGACGACGCCTTTCGCTTCCGCCACCTGCTGATCCGAAATGCCGCGTACGACGCGCTGCCGAAGGCGGAGCGTGCCGACCTGCATCAGAGCTTCGCCGCCTGGCTCGAGGAGCACGGCGCCGAGCTGGTGGAGCTCGACGAGATCCTCGGCTACCACCTCGAGCAGGCGTGGCGTTACAGGGCCGAGCTGGGGGCGGCTCCCGATCGGGAACTGATGACGGCTGCCCGCGAACGGCTGGCGTCGGCCGGGCGCCGCGCGCTGCTTCGGAGCGACCTGGCGGCTGCACTCAACCTGATCGAGCGCGCGCTTGCGCTCGTGCCCGACGAGGAGATCGATCTTCTGCTCGAGACCGACCGGCTCAACACCATCTTCTTCGCCGACCAACTGCAAGCCGCGTATGAGGGCGCAGCCGAGCTTGGGGAGCGCGCGGCGGCCGTTGGAGATTCAACCGCCGAGCGAGTCGCCACCCTCGAGCGAGCCAGATTCGCGGGTTTCGTCGATCCGGAGGGCTCAGCCCACCGCCTCGAGCGGCTGGTCGACGAAGCCTTGCCGGAGCTCGAGCAGGCTGGAAATGAACTGGCGCTTTACGTAGCCCACTACGGCCGAGGCTCGGCGGCCCACATGCAAGGGCACATGGACGCGGGGCGTGAGGCGATGGACCGGGCTGCCGGGCTGGCAGATGCTCTCGGCCAGCCTCACCTGGTCGCGTGGGTGCAGCCCTACCGCCTGGCAACCCGGTTTCACGGGACGACACCGATCGAAGAGGTGCTCGCCTGGTCGGCGGAGCAAGAGACGGTCGGCCTCGGCACCATGGGCTTCCAGCTCAACCGGGGGCTCGCACTCGCGATGCTTGGTCGCTTCGACGAGGCGCGTTCGCTCTC
>DATFXA010000017.1:0-16654 GCA_035258645.1 Gaiellaceae bacterium | reverse complement strand
CGGTCGTCCGCGCGATGCCGAACGCGCCGGCGACCGTCCACGAGGGGATCGCGGGCATGTGCGCCGGCGCGCACGCCGGCGAGGCGAACCTGGCGCTGGCGGAGGAAGCGCTGCAGCATCTCGGCGCGGTCGTCCGAGTGCACGAGCCGTACATGGACGCCGTCACGGCTGTTTCCGGGTCCGGCCCGGCCTACTTCGCGCTCCTCGCCGAGGCCATGATCGAGGCCGGCATCCTGCTCGGGCTCGGGCGCGACGTCTCGACACAGCTCGTCGTCCAGACGATGCTGGGGACCGCAAAGCTCCTGCGCGACGAGCAGATGCATCCTGTCGAGCTCCGTGAAAAGGTGACGTCTCCGGGTGGCACGACGATCCGGGCTGTCCGCGAGCTCGAGCAGGCTGGAGTTCGGGCCGCGTTCCTGAATGCCATACAGGCTGCGATGGAGCGCTCGCGCGAGCTGGCAGCCGGCGCGCCTTGACGCAAGCTCCATTGCTGCGGTGGAGGGGTTTTGGGGGGAACCGGGAGGTTCCCCCGCATGCGATCCGCGACCCCTGGGTCGCGGCGTACTTCCGAGGAAGAAGGGGGGACGTGGGGGAAACATTGTTTCCCCCACGCGACGGAGCGGCCGCTCATGGGGCCGCGGAGGAGGCTGCGATGGAGCGCTCGCGCGAGCTCGCAGCCGGCGCGCCTTGAAAGCGCGCAACGCTGAGCTGATCATCACCGACGACTCAGAGGGCGCCGCGCGACGAGTCGCCGAACTGTTGGCCGAGGCCGCTCGCGCCGGGCACGAGATCGCGCTGACGGGCGGGTCCACCCCCGGTCGCGCGTATGAGCTCGCCGCAGAGCTCGAACCGGACTGGAGCAAAGCGGGCGTCTGGTGGGGCGACGAGCGCTGCGTGCCACCCGACGACGACCGCTCGAACTTCGGTCTGGCACGAAGGATGCTGCTCGACCGGCTCGAGACTCAGCCCGCTCGAATTCACCGGATCCATGGCGAGGACCCGCCTGACGCGGCCGCAGCGTCCTACGATCGGGAGCTACGGGCGACGACCCTCGACCTGGTGCTGCTCGGTCTAGGCCCGGACGGCCACGTGGCCTCGCTCTTCCCGAACGCGCCTGCGTTGTCCGAGACCGGGCGACTGGCTATTCCCGCCGAGGCCAAGCTCGATCCGTTCGTCGAGCGCGTGACGATGACGCCGCCCGCGCTCCGCAGCGCCCGGCACATCGTGCTGCTCGTCACAGGAGAGTCAAAGGCTGACGCGGTCGCCGCGGCTCTCGCCGGGCCGCCCGATCCGGCGGTGCCGGGCAGCCTGATCCGGTCGGCGAGCGGAGCGACGATCGCGATCCTCGACCAGGCAGCAGCTTCGCGGTTGCGCGACTAGACAACGAGGCGCGATTCCGTATATATACCGGGAGCAGGTGTCGGTATCCGAGTCGCAGCCGCCGCTTCTCGACGTCTTCACCATTGACCGTCCGGAGCAACTGAAGGCCCTCGGCCATCCGCTTCGGCTGCGCGTCCTCGAGATGCTCGGCCAGAGCGAGGAGGGCTCGCTGACGAACCGTGAGCTCGCGCAACGCCTGGGCGTCGACCCGGGCCACCTGCATTTCCACGTACGCATGCTTCTGCGTGCCGGGCTGATCGCCCTCGCCGACGGCGGGAAAGGTCGCGAGAAGCCCTATCGCGCCGTGGCACGAACGGTGCGGGTGGCGCCCGAGCTCGTGTCGTCGGGGCTCGGCACGGACGTTCGCGCGACGATGCTGGACGACCTCCAGCGAGCCTGGGACGCCTTCGGAGCATCGGGAGACTTCCGGATCACGCAGACCACGGTTCGGCTTCCGGCCGAGCGGGCGTTGCGGCTGATCGAGGAGATCGCCGAACGGGTCCGAGACGAGGAGATGGACGACGCCGAGCCGCTCGTCGTGACCGCGTTCATGCACCCGGTTCGGACCGGCAGCACGGACTAGCGCGGCAACACACGCGAATCGCCCAGCTCGGCTGCGATCCCGCGGCGGGCCGCGAGGGCCTGCAACACGAGGACAGTGTCCGCAACGGGAATGTCTTCCAAATACTCGTCCCGCCGCTCAAACGACTCGAGCACGCCGTCAACGGCAAGGGCGTAGCCCACGACGTCGTGCGCGGCGATGAACGCTAGGGCGTCGCCCACCTCGGATGGGAAGTCCTCGCGCGTTCGGATCGCGTCGGCGTGGAACCGTGCCTGCTCGTTGTCGCCCAGCACGAGGAAGGCGAGCGCGGCCGCGTAGCCGGCGATCGGCGAGTCGGCATCGGCCGCGCCGGCGTCGAGCGCCCAGCGGGCGTCGGCCTCGGCGCCGTCCCAGTCGCCTCCGAGCACGCGGGCCTTGATCGCCCCGATCGGTCGGCCCCAGCTGCCGGGGGGCGCGTCGGTGAAACTCTCCCGGTAGCGCTCGGCTGCGCGGGTGAGCCGGGCGGCTGCTTCGTCGCGCCGGCCGACCATCAGGAGTGCCAAGCCCGCTCCGGTGGAGGCGTTCCCAAGTCGGGTCAACTGGCGCTGGCGAGCGTATGCGTCGGCCGCTTGAGGCAGGCGGCTCTCGCCGTCCCGATAGCGCGTGTCCTCGCGATCGAGATGCGCCTGCCAGTCTTCGCCGGCGTTCCTCTCTTGCTTAGGCACAGCCAACCTCCTCCCCGCAGCGAGCGTATCGGCGCCAGGCGCACAGGTGGGTGACGAGATCGCTCCGAAACCGTGACGACCGGCGAGGCTGCGAGGCCGGAGCCATTGACTAGCCTTGCCTCCGTGCGCGAGCTCCGCGAGGTCTACTACGTCGACGGCGTCCGCAGCGCCTTCGGGCGCGCGGGGCCGCAAGGAGTCTTCTGGCGCACGCGGGCCGACGACATGGCCGTCAAGCTCGTTCGCGAGTTGCTGCGCCGCAACGACTCGTTGCCTCCGGAGCGGATCGACGACGTCGTCTTCGCCGCGACTGCCCAGGTCGGAGATCAGGGGCTCACGCTCGGGCGCGACGTCGCCCTGTTGGCCGGCCTTCCCCGGAGTGTCCCCGGCTTCGCGGTCGACCGCATGTGTGCAGGCGCGCTGACCGCGATCACGACCGGCGCCGGCGAGATTGCGATGGGAGCGGCGGACGTGATCCTCGCGGGCGGCGTCGAGCACATGGGCCGGCACCCGATGCTCGAGGACGTCGAGTACAACCCGCGCTTCGTCGCCGAGCGGCTGATCGACCCGTCAGCGGCAACGATGGGTCAGACAGCTGAGAACCTGCACGACCGCTTCCCGCAGCTGACGAAGGATGACGCCGACGCGTACGCGGTGCGCTCCCACCACCGCTTGGCCGAGGCTTGGCAGAACGGCGTCATGCGCCAGACCGTGGTGCCTATGAGCGTCTTCACGGAGGACGGCTGGCGTGAGGCCGACAGCGACGAATTCCTCCGGCGCGGCACCTCCCTGGAGGCCATCCGCGACCTGCCGACGCCTTTCCGCCCCGGCGGTCGCGTGACGGCGGGCAACTCGGCGGGGCTGACCGACGGTGCGACGGCGGCGCTGCTCGCGTCCGAGCGGGCAGTCCAGGAGCTCGGGCTCGAGCCGACGCTCCGTCTCGTCACGTTCGCCTTTGCAGGCGTCGAGCCCGAGCTGATGGGGCTGGGCCCCGTGCCGGCAACGAAGAAGGCGCTCCAGCAGGCCGGGCTCAGCCTCGATCAGATCGATGCGTTCGAGCTGAACGAGCCGTTCGCGGTGCAGGTTCTCAGCTGGTGTGACGGCACGGGCGTCAGCCCGGACGATGAGCGGCTGAACCCATATGGCGGCGCGATTGCGTGTGGCCATCCGCTTGCGGCGACCGGCATCCGGCTCGTCGCACAGCTCGCCTACGCGATGCGCGAGCGCGCCAGCGCCCGCTACGGCCTGACCGCTCTTTGCGTCGGAATGGGAATGGGCGCGGCGCTGGTCTGGGAGCGTGTCTGAGCACGCCGACCCTGTTCAAGCTGGCAAAGGTTAGGTCACCGGAGCTCGAGCGCCCGCTCGCGCTCGTGACGATCGACAACGGCGCCGACCACACGAAGCCGACGTTTTTCGGGCGCTCCGCCCTCGAATCGCTCGCACGCGTCCTCGATGAGCTCGAGGCCGGCGACTGGGCCGCGCTCGTGATCACGGGCAAGCCGTACGTCTTCTCCGCGGGCGCGGATCTCGAGGAGTTCTCGCGGCTCGCCGAGCCCGAGCCGGCGCGCGAGGGCAGCCGGATCGGGCATGAGCTGTTCGGGCGCATTCGGGCCCTGCCCTACCCCACCGTCGCCGCGATCAACGGCGCCTGTCTCGGCGGCGGCGTGGAGCTCGCCCTGCACTGCGACGCTCGCACGATCTCGACCGCGGTCCGCCACTTCGCCTGCCCCGAATGCCTGCTTGGCCTCGTCCCCGGCTGGGGCGGAACGCAGCTCATCCCACCTCTCGTCGGCGCCGACACGGCGATCGAGTTCATTGTCGAGAACCCGCTCCGACAGAACCGGGTGCTCGACGGCCGCCGCGCGCACGAGCTGGGCTTCGCCGACCGTCTGCTCGAGCCGGCCGAGTTCGTGGACGAGTCGATCGCCTACGCCGTCGAGCTCGCGACCCGTCCGCCCGAGGCAGTTCGAGGGGTCAAACCCGAACAAATGCCGCTCGGAGAGCTGTTCGACTTGGCCCGCAGCCGGGTGGATGACGCGGTCCACGGAGCCGCACCCGCGCCCTATCGTGCGCTCGACTTGATCGAGGGCGCGCTGTCCGGTTGGAGCCTCGAGGATGGCTACCGGGCCGAGGAGGACGCGATCGCCGAGCTCTTGCCGAGCCCGCAGGCTCAGGCGTCGCTCTACGCCTTCGGCCTGGTCGAGCGACGGGCGAAAAGGAAGCCGGACCTCGCGGCCGAGCCGCGGGCTGTGAGCAAGGTCGGGATCGTCGGCGCGGGGTTGATGGCGACGCAGCTCGCGACCCTCTTCCTTCGAAGGCTCGAACTGCCGCTCGTCCTTGCGGACGTCGACGAGGACGCGCTCGAACGCGCCCGCGCAGCGATCGAGGCCGAGCTCGCCGGCCTGGTTTCCGCGGGGCGCTGTGACGAGGGCAAAGCCCGCTTTCTCGCCTCGCTGGTCCGCACGACGACGGGCCGTAAAGAGTTCACCGGCTGCGATCTCGTGCTCGAAGCCGTCTTCGAAGAGCTGAACCTCAAGCGCACCGTCCTCGCCGAGCTCGAAGCCGTGGTCGAGCCGAGCTGTGTCCTGGCGACCAACACCTCCGCGCTCTCAGTGACCGCCATGGCTGAAGGGCTCGAGCATCCCGAGCGCGTCGTCGCCATGCATTTCTTCAATCCTGTGGCACTGCTGCCGCTCATCGAGGTCGTCCGCGGCGATCGGACCGACGACGAAACGGTCGCGACCGCGCTCGAGGTCACCGGGAAGCTGCGCAAGCGCCCGGTGCTCGTCAACGACGCGCCGGCCTTCGTCGTCAACCGGATCCTGGCCCGCCTCCTGACTGCGGTGCTCGCCGCTCTCGAGCGCGGCAACTCGGTCGCCGAGACCGACGAGGCGATCCTGCGGCTCGGCCTGCCGATGCCACCCTCGGTGCTGCTGCAGCTTGTCGGCCCCCGTGTCGCGCTGCAGGTGCTCGAGACCCTGCACGACGCCTACCCGGACCGCTTCCCGTTGTCGCAGACGCTCGCGAACTACGCGGAAGGCCGCGAGGAGATCGCCGTCGTCGAGGAGAGCCCCCTCTCGCAAGACGAGATCCTCGAGACCGCGCTCACCGGGATCGCAGACGAGCTCCGCCACCTGCTGGACGAAGGCGTCGTCGCCACGGCGGCCGAGGTCGACACCGCACTGATCCTAGGAGCCGGCTTCCCGTTCTGGCTCGGCGGCATCAGCAAGCACCTCGAACAGGTGGGCATCTCAGAGAGAATGGCCTCGTGAACGACGACTGGAGGATCCGGATCGACATCACGGAAGAGCACGCCGAGGGCCTGCTCGAGCGGCTCGGCCTCGATCTCGGCTCCGAAGCCCGCAAGCTCGCCGAGGACCTGGAGGGCAGGCGGCTGGTTGTCTCCCGCGACGACGAGACCCTGTTCGTCTACGCCGGCTCGAGGGAGGAAGCCGACCGGGCCCGGGAGATCATCGATGCGGAGTTGCGCGAGACCGGCGCGCACGGCCAGGTCGGCCCGATCGAGCACTGGCTTGCGGACGAAGACCGCTGGGACGACGAGCCACCTCAGGAGTTCACCGCCGAGCAGGAAGTGCGCGCGGAGGGGCTCTCGCCCTGGGAGGTGCGGCTCGAAGCGGACTCTCCGCAGGATGCCGAGGCGCTGGCCGCCGAGCTCGCGGGCGACGGCTACAGCGTCGTGCGCCGTCACCGGTTCGTGCTCGTGGGCGCGGCGTCCGAGGACGAGGCCGGCGAGCTCGCCAAGCGGCTCCACGGCGAGCCCGAGGGAAGCGGGGAACTGGTCTACGAAACGCTCCCGCGGAACCCGTTCGCGCTCCTCGGCGGTCTAGGCGGCTCGGGCACGCCGCTCTAGCCGGCTCCGCAAACCCCCGGAAATGGGGTATGCTGGGTCTGCGAGGCTCGCCCAAGGGGTTGACGCGGGCTCGCTTCTCATTACGAGGGTTGCAGCACTGGAAAGTGCTGCGTCGATGCAAGAGACGACCGAGCAGCCGACGCTAGCGCCGGAGGCGGCAAACGGTCTCAGCGAGACCGCCGCCCGCGCCCAAGACTGGGCCGGAGAACCATTTCTCCGGGCCGACGAGGACCCTGCAGTCGTACTGGCACCCGGTACGGCGCGCAGGCTCGCGCTCGACGACGCCGTCGAGGAGATGGACGCGGGGCTTGACAGGCCCTCATACGAGTGGAAGCGGCGCTACGCGCTGATGCTGGGGCTCGAACGCGTCCTCAGCGACCACCCCCCGCGCCTCGCGTCGGGAACCGAGCTGCGAAAGCACCAGATCGACGCGTTGGCGGGCATGCTCACGGAGCTGATCGCGGCCGCCCAGGACGCGCCCGAGCTCGCCAATGGCAACGGCGCGTACGCCGAGGTCGATGTCGACGAGGAGGAGGAAGACGAGCTCGAGCCGGCGCCGGCGGTCAACGGCGACGCGGACGAGCTGCCGCTTCCGCTTTCGCCGGAGGAGGATCCCGGAGCCGTCCGCCGCTTCCGCTTCCGGCACCCGACGGCATCCGGCAAGACAATTGCCGCGGCCGGGTTCGTCGAGGCCGCGCGCACGCTCGGCGTTCTCATCCTCACCCATCGCCGCCTGCTCGTCTCGCAGTTCAACCGTGACCTGGCTGCCGAGGGCTACGGCGACCGGATCGTCGATGCCGTCGAGCGCGGGCAGCAGCCCCCCAAGCCGAACCCGCTGACGATCCAGACCTACGCCTGGTTCGCGCGCCACTGGGGCGATCTGAACCCGGAGGCGTACCACCTCGTGATCGCCGACGAGGCCCACACAGCCCTCGGCGAGAAGACGAGCGCGGCGATCCGCAGCTTCACGAACCCGATCTACATCGGCATGACCGCGACCGAGCAGCTGATCGCGAAGCAAGTCTCGGACGTCTTCCCGGCGTCGGTGGACGACCTGCCGCTCGCCGATGCGGCCCGGCGCGGGTTGATTGCGCCGCTCCGCTCACTGCGCGTCCCACCCGCGGCCGCGATCCACACGGTTCCGATTGTCGGAGGCGACTTCGAGGAACGCGCCCTGGCGCAAGCTCTCGACCACCAGGCCCTGAACCAGGCTGCCGCAAGTCTGTACCGGGACCGGTTCGACTCGACGCCGGGGATCGTCTACGCGGCCGGCGTCGAGCACGCCTACAACCTGGCCAAGGAGTTCCGCGCCGCGGGCCTGAAGGCCGAGGCGGTCAGCGGCCGCACGCCGCCCGTCAAGCTGGCCGAGATCCTCGCTGCCTACGAACGCGGCGAGATCGACGTCCTGATCAACGCGATGCTGCTCGCCGAGGGCTGGAACTCGCCCCGGGCGACCGTGTGCATGCACCTGGCGCCGACCGCGAGCAAGCGCGTCTACCAGCAGCGCATCGGCCGGATCATGCGCATGCACCCTCGCAAGGAGGCCGGCATCGTCGTCGACTTCGTGCCGAAGGCGGCGACGCACAACGAGCGCGTGATCTCGCTGCACAGCCTGCTCGACTCCGACTTCTACCGGGAGGGTGCCCGAGTCACGCCGGCGCCGCGCCGCCGCCAGCAGCGCCGCGCCCGCCGGAAGCTTTCGCCGGCGCCCTGGCTCGTACCGGTCACGGCCGACGTGAAGCGCCGGCTCGGGGTGATCACGCGCGAGTGGCAGCGGATCGACCCGCGTTTCCTCGACGAGGACGAACAGCGTTACTGGGCAACGATCGCCGGGCGCAACGTCCGCTTCGACGAACGGGTGGAGTTCGCGAAGAAGTTCACCGAGGGCGGCGCCTCCAGAGGCGCACTCGAGACCTTCCTCGCGACCTGCGCCGCAGAGAACCCGAACCGCAGGCTGCGGATGACCGCGCTCGCCGACCGGGTCTCGATGGTCGTTGAGCGCGCCGACTTCGACGACCTGGTCACTCTGGTCACCCAGGCGCCGACGTGGGACAAGGACCGCGTCCAGGGCGTTCGCATCCTGCTGCGCGCGATCGGCGAGGGCAAGGCCGACGCTCCCGAGCAGATTCTCGCCCGTTGGATCTGGCGGCTCGCACGGGCCACCCGCAAGGTTCAGGACCGCCGGGCGAGCGCAGAGTTCCCCGAGGCCAAGCGCCTGCTCGGCGCGCTCGCCAACTCCCGCGGGCACCGGCACGAGGAGAACGCGGCGAAGCTGGTCAATGCGGCCCGCGAGCAGCCGCTCGAGGTAGGAGCGGCCCTGCTCGCCTCCGCAGAGGGCTACACCCCCCGCGCCAACCAGTTGATCGACGCCGCCCGCGAGCACCTCGGCACGCTGCAAGAGGTCGCGCACGCGCTTGCAGAGAACCTGCCGGCCCCGAAGCAGCCGAGCGGGCGCTCGCGCCGCCGGCGGAGACGGCGCAAGAAGAAGTCGCAGGCAGCCCAGCAGCAGGCTCAAAACGGCCAGCCCCGCCCGGCGCGGGACGGCAAGACGGCGGAGGAGCCCGTGACGCCGGAGCCGACGCCTGAGGCGGCACCGTCACCCTCACAAGAACCGTAACGCCCGCCTTCAACGAAGGACCATAAGCCAGTGGCTCTCTTGCTCGGGGTCGCATTTCTCGTCGGTGTCCTCACCGCCGTCTCGCCCTGCGCGTTTCCGGTGTTGCCGATCGTCTTCGCTGGGGGTGCGAGCGGCGGCCGACGTCGGCCCCCCGCGATCATCGCCGGCGTCGTCGTCGGCTTCACCGGCTCACTGCTCCTTGTCTCGTGGCTGCTTCGGCAACTTCACCTCCCCCAGGACCTGCTGCGGAACATCTCGATCGCGCTGCTCTTCGTCGTCGCCGCGACGCTGCTCGTCCCTCGCCTGGGCCAGGTGATCGAGCGCCCGCTGGCGCGTTTCAGCCGCCGTCCAAGCGGCGATCTCGGCGGCGGTTTCGTGCTGGGGCTGGCGCTCGGCTTGGTCTTCGTCCCGTGCGGCGGCCTGATCCTTGCGTCGATCATCACTGGCTCGGCGAGCGTCGGCCGCGGCGAGCGGTACGCGATCGCGTTCGCCTACGCAATCGGGATCGCACTGCCCATGCTCGCCGTCGCCTACGGCGGCCGTCGCCTCTCGGGCGGCTTGCGTTTCTTCCGCGCGCATGCCGTCCAGGTGCGCGCGGCGCTCGGAGCCTTGATTGCAGTGACAGCGCTGCTGATCACGTTTCACGTCGACCGCTCGCTCGCCAACATCGGCTCCTGGGGTTTCGCCGACCGGATCCAGAACAGCTGCGCCGTTCAGAAGCGCCTAGACGGAAGCTGCCGCCACGAATCCAGCAAGCTTGCGAACTACGGCCCCGCACCGAACTTCGCGGGCATCAGCGACTGGTTCAACTCGAAGCCGCTGACGATGAAAGAACTTCGCGGCAAGGTCGTTCTCGTCGACTTCTGGACCTACTCCTGCATCAACTGCCTACGGACGCTGCCGCACCTGAAGGCCTGGTGGAAGGAGTACCACCCGGCCGGACTGGAGATTGTCGGCGTGCACACGCCGGAGTTCGGCTTCGAGTCGGTTCCGCACAACGTGGGCGCGGCGACGAAGCAGCTTGCCGTCAGCTGGCCGGTCGCGCTCGACCCGAAGTACAAGACCTGGAACGCGTACCGAAACCAGTACTGGCCCGCCGAGTATCTGATCGACAAGCGCGGAGACATTCGCAACGAGCACTTCGGCGAAGGTGAGTACGACCGCACGGAGAACCAGATCCGGGAGCTGCTCGGGGAGCCTGGCGGCGCGAAGGCCGAGCTCGCCGACATGACCCCGACCGAGCTGACGACGCCGGAGACCTATCTCGGCTACGAGCACCGGCTTGCCGGCTACGCCGGCTCGACGCCCGTACCGGAACGTGCCGCCGACTACTCGGCGCCGAAGAACGTCCGCCAGAACGCGTGGGCGTTGTCAGGCCGTTGGAAGCTCGGCGCCGAGCACTCTACGGCGCTGCAGAACGGCGAGCTCGGTTTGCATTTCCACGCGAGGGACGTCTACCTCGTCATGGGCGGCCGCGGGCGAGTAGACGTCCTGGTCGACGGCCACGAGCTCCCGTCGATCCCGGTGAGAGGGATCAGCCGCCTCTACACGATCCTGACCTGGCCGCAGCTCCTCGACGCGCAGCTGCGACTCCGTTTCACGCCCGGCGTCTCGGTCTATTCGTTTACGTTCGGCTGAGTCAGGGACTGGCCCCGAGCGGGGACGGTCCCTGTGTTCGAGCGAGGCGACGTGTTACTAAGACGCGGGCCCTCGCGGGCCGGACTCGCCGTTGCCGGCCTCGCGCTCGCGCAGGTAGCGCGTGAGCTCCGCGGCGAGGGCATCGCCGGAAGGAAGGTCGATCTCCTCCTCGGTTGTTTCAGCCGCGTCCGCCCGATGCTCGAGCTCCTCGACGTACGCGGCGGTCTCCTCGTCGCTCGCGACCGCCTGGCTGACCTGCTCCTCGTAGGTCTCGGCGGCCTCGTCGAGCTCGGCCGTGTCGACCTTGATGCCGAGCACCCCCCCGAGCCGATCGCAAAGCGCGGCCGCCGCTCGAGGGCTCGGGGTCAGGGAGACGTAGTGCGGAACCGCGGCCCAGAGGCTCGCGGACGGAATCCCTGCCTTGTTGCATGCGTCGTGGACCACGCCGATGATGCCCGTCGGACCTTCGTACCGGGACGTCGAGAGACCGAGTTCCTTGACGAGCTTCTCATCGGACGCGCTGCCGGTTACGGGTGACGGCCGCGTGTGCGGCACGTCGGCGAGCAGCGCCCCGAGCGTAACGACGAGCTCGACGCCGAGCTCCTGGACATGCCCGACGACCAGGTCCGTGAACGTCCGCCAGCGTACGTTAGGTTCGATCCCGAGCAGGAGCAAGACATCGCGATCGAGCCCCCGCGGCTTGGCGTGGTAGAAAGCCGTCTCCGGCCAGTCGATCTGACGGGTGATTCCGTCAACGAGCGAAACGTGCGGGCGGGTCGCCTGGAAGTCGAAGAAGCCCTCGGGATCGACGTCCGCAATCTGATCGGCGCCCCACAGCCGTGCGAGGTACCCGGCCGCCAGCGAGGCCGCCTGCGCACCGTCGTTCCAACCGCGGAAGGCGGCAATGAGAACCGGCCGAGTGAGCTCCGGCCGGGCGGAAATCCGAAGCTCCGATCCCATCCAGGCAGTCTACGCGGGACGCTTGGCGAGCCACGCAGGCGGCCGCCAGAAAGACGTTACGAGCGCGACGATCCCCGCCCAGGCAGTCGCCGCGACCCCGACGTGGAGTAGGACGAGGTACCAGGGCAGGTGAAGCCGATATTGCAGCTCGCCGAGGCCGACCTGCAACAACAGGACCGCGAGGACAGCGAGCGCAGCGACGAAAAGGCGCGGCGCGCTCGACCGCCTCGCGGCGAGGTAACCGAGCAGGAAGAGGAACGAACAGCCGAAAACCGCAACGACCCCCGCGTGTGCATAGAGAACGGGCTCGAAGCGGGCGAGCCGGTGAACCTGGGTCGTCCCGCCGCCCGAATGCGGACCGGCGGCGGTGGCGAGCGCGCCGCTGACGACCAGGGCGAGGCCGGCGACGGCGAGACCGATCCCGTAGAGCCGCACCTCCCGAGGCACGAGCGGCTCGGCCGGCCGCCGGACAAGCTCGGCGGCGAGAAAGACGAGCACCACCGCACCGGCGAGCAGCAGGATCGACAGCAGGAGATGCGCCGCCACCACGGGCCAACGCAGGTCGGTCTTGACTGCGAGGTACCCGAGCGGCGCCTGGGTCAGGGTCCCGAGGAAGAGCGCGCCCGCAAGCTGCTTCCCGCGGCGGCCGAGCGGTGTCCAAAGCGCCACGACCGCGACAAGCAACGTGATCAGGATCGTGACGCCGCCGACGACCCGGTTTCCGAACTCGATGTAGGCGTGGTAGTTCTTTGCGGGGAGCGGATGGCCGGCCTCGCACCCGGGCCACTGGCGGCAGCCGAGGCCGGAGTCGGTCAGGCGAACCGCCGCGCCGGTGGCGACGATCAGCCAGAGCGCGAAGAGCTCGAGCGCTGCGAAACGGACGAACCAAACGGGCTGAAGCGCGAACGAGCGCGCCCGGCGCGCCGCCGACGTCGACTCGACGTGCACGCGAATCAGCCTACCGCCCGACTACGATCGGCGTTCCTTGTCCACGTTCTCGCACGAGCTGATCACCCGTTCGGGCTACCTGGAACAAGGCTTCGCGGACGTCTACGACCGGTACCGCCCCTCGCCGCCGGGCGAAGTGCTCGATGTCCTCAGGCTGGTCGCGGGCATTCCGCGACCCGGCTTGGTCGTCGATCTCGGCTGCGGTACAGGTCTCGCAACCCGAGCATGGTCCGAACGTGCAGACGAGGTCGTCGGCGTCGAGCCGAACCCACGGATGATCGAGCGGGCACGGGCGGCCACCGAGCAGCCGAACGTTCGCTATGTCGAGGCGTACGCGGCCGAGACAGGGCTCCCGGACGGCGGCGCGGATGTCGTCACCAGCTTCCAGTCGTTCCACTGGATGGAGCCACAGCCGGCTCTCGCCGAGGCGGCGCGGATCCTGCGCCCCGGCGGCGTCTTCGCCGCGTGCGACTACGACGTCCCGCCGTTCACCGAGCCCGAGGTCGACGCGGCGTTCGCTGACTTCATGAAGGCGCGTCGCGAGCAGCGGCAGCGACTGTCGATGCCGGCGGGGGCGTCGAGCTGGCCGAAGGACCAGCATCTTGACGAGATCCGGGCCAGCCGCCGCTTTCGCTACGCCCGCGAGCTGCTCGCGAGTGGTCGGCGGGAAACCGACGCCGAACGGACAATTGGAATGGCCGAGAGCATCGGTGGGCCGCCTGAGCTCTCGGCTGACCATGAGGTCGCCGACGCCTTCGACCGCCTCCGCGAGACCGCCAACAGAGTGCTCGACGACCGCGCCTGGCCACAGCTCCTCTGCTACCGGTTGCGGGTCGGGATCAAATGAGCGGCTCGAGCAGCTCGTTCGCCGGGTAGCCGTCGGCGCCGTCAACGGGGGTCGGGCGCGAGCCGAGAAAGAGCGGACGGTCGGCGGCATTCAGCAGCAAGGGCATCAGATCCGCGCCGCGGAGCTGACCGAGGATGCCGGTCGCGAACTCGAGCTCGCCGAAGCTCGTGACGCCGTCGGCCCTGACGCCCGGGCCCGCGACGAGGAGTGGCACCGGGTCGCCAGAGTGGATCACCTCCGGTGAGGCCGGCGTCGCGTGGTCGCCGGTGACGCACACGATCGCGCGGTCGGTCGACAACCCCGACAGCTGGGCGTCGAGCTCCTCGATCGCGCGCCGCTTCTGCTCCGGGTCCTTCGTGTGACCCGCCTCGTCCACCCGCTTGTCGTGCACGTACACGAAGGTGTCGCCGGCGACCAGGCGCCTGTCGACGAGACCGACCTCGAGCTTGGACTCGATCGGATCGAGTCCCAGGCAGCGACCAAGCCCTCGGAGGAAGGCCGACTCCGCCGCGAAGCCTCCCCAGACGCCATGCCGTTCCAAGAAGCTCGGCAACCGTCGAAGCCGGCCGAACCACTTGAGCGTGATCATGTTGAAGGGCTCCCCCTCGAGGCGCTTCATCACCTCCCGGCTCCACCGCTCACAGGCAAGGGCGGTCCGCTCGGCCTCGGGGACGACCGCGCGCGGCCGCAAGACCGGGTAGCGGTCGCGGAAGAACGAGTCGCTGTCGGTCACGCGATCGTCCGCGCCACCAGAGATCCGGAGCACCGACTCGCCGCGCCAGACGTGCTCGAGCGAGAAGGTGAGCCCTTCGAGCTCGATCCCGTCACATCGTTCGACGAGCTCTGCGGCCAGCCGGGCGTCGCGGTCCGGATCGGGGCGGCCGGTCAGCCACCAGCCGTCGTCGCGCCTCTCGGCCGGACGGAGCGCAGCGTACGCGTACACGTGCTCGTGGCTGACCTCGTGTCCGCGTCCGAGCGCCTCGAAGACTGCGCGGCCCGGAAACTCGTCGGACCGGTAGCCAAGCATCGCCCAGTGCGCGACCTCGCTCGAGGGCGCGCGGCCCGGCCCGACGCCGTACAGAAGACCGCACGATCCAGCGGCGGCGAGCGCATCGAGGTTCGGCGTCGCGGCCGCCTCGGCCGCAGTCCGCCCGTCGAGAACGGCGTGAGCGCGGTCGCCAAGCCCGTCGAGCAGGACGAGGACGATCGGGAGCACGCGCGCAGGCTAAACGCACAAGAGGCGGCCGCGGCGTCGCTTGCGATGCCGCCTAAGGCCGTGCGGGCTTTGCCCGTACGGCCGTCTGAACAGCGTCATCGGCTCAGTCACCAGGTTGAAACGCACGAGGGGCGGCGTTGTAGCCGCCCCTCGTGGCACTCCGGCGCCACTGACCCCTAGCGGCGCCGAACTGTGATCGTCGGGCTGAACCCGGCGAGATACCCCGCGCCGGCCTGGTTAACCGACATGGCGACGCGAATGTGTGACTTCCCAGCCGGCAGCTTGAGCCTGAAGGCGGCGCTCGACTGGCCGCCTAGCCTGACGCGCTTCAGGGTCACCCACTGGCCGAAGCGCGACAGCCGCTGAACCTGGACCGAGCGGCCGGCGTGCGAGGCGCCCGACTGGACGATCGTCAGGAACCTGCCGTTGCGCTGGCTGAGCCTGATCCGCGGGCGAACCTGGACGCCGACCGTGACACTCGTGCGGCCGTTCCATTTCGCCTGGTACTGCGTCAGGATCTTCGGCGAGGGGCTCAGCACGAGGTTCCAGGCGCCGTTGGTCGTCGTGAGGACGGTCGTCAGCTGGGCGAACGAAGACTGCGGATAGGGCTGCTGGTAGACCGTGACCTGCTCGTTCGCGTTCCCGGTCGAGACGGTCCCGGAGAGCGACACCTGCTGTCCGTAGACGATGATCGGCAGCGAGACGCCGGCCGTCACCGCGGGCGGCGGGCCCGTCACGCGAACGGTGCCTTTGACCGAAGCGTTGAGGCCGTCGTGGTAGTTGTACGTCCCCGCGGCCACGAACCGGTGCGAATAGGTCTTCCCGGGCCCAAGGATCGGCGAGACGAACGAGCCGTTGTTGGACACGACTTGGTGGTTCTGCGTGTCCGTGTTGGTCCACTTGACCGTGTCGCCCGTCTTGATCCTCGCCGTCGTCGGGGAGAAGGCAGAACGCTTGATCTGAACGGTCGCCGTAGCAGTCGACGCCGGCATGGCCGGCGCTGCGCCGACTGCGAGCGCGGCGACTCCGAGCAACGGGATGAAGAGCTTCTTCATGACTCACCTACCCCTTCTCGTTTGCGGCAGTTGTTAAAACGGGGCCGCCGTCGAAAAGTTGCTCGGGCGCTTACACGGCTCTTACGTTTCGCGAGTCGTAAACCTCCCGCACGATGCGCGCGACGCCCGCCGGGACCATCGACTCCCAGTCGCCGCCCTCGCGGAGAGCAGCCCGCACCTCGGCGCCCGAGATTTCCTTCTCGGCGCCCTCGTCGAGGATCACGACCTCGTAGCCGGCCTCGCGCAGCCGCTCGAGTTTCGTCCCGCCCCAGGCCGAGAAGAGCCGCAGGTACTGCGTGACCCCCTCGGGCACATACGCCGGCCAGAGCTCGGGCTCGTTGACGGGAAACGGAATCACGTGAACGGCACCTGGTTCGAGCCCCGCGTCGGCCGCCGCCGCATTCACCATCAACAGCCGCTCGGAGTACGAGAACGGGTTCGACTCGGGTAGGTGGCGAAGCGGGTCGCTGGCCTCGGGCTTGATGCGCTCCGGGTCCGGGTTCGTGATCCCGATCCAGACCTCGTTCGAGCGCTCGGCCGCGCCGCGCAGGTACTCGAGGTGGCCGTTGTGAAAGGGCTGAAACCGCCCGTGGATCATCCCTTTCCTGTTGCTAGTCAACCGTTCTCCCACTCTCCCGAGCAGCGCGAAGGGACAAACTAGCTAAGCCGAAAATGGACAGCATTTTCGGCTTACGTTACGAGAACTCCGGACCCCTCCTCGACCCGGCCGATCCTGCGGATGAAGAGCTTGCGCGCCTCGAACTCGGCTTCGAGCGCAGGTCCCTGCGCGGCCGGCAGGGAGATCAGGAGCCCTCCGGCTGTCTGTGGATCGAAGCCCAGCGCGACGATCGCTTCCGGA
>DATFXA010000016.1:0-2518 GCA_035258645.1 Gaiellaceae bacterium | reverse complement strand
GCTCGTCGGTACCGCCGACGTGACGCTGACGGCCTTCGCGCCGAACCCTGTCCTCAACACCAACTCGCCCAACAAGTTCTTCGACTCCCTCGCCGCCGGCAAGCCCCCGATCGTCAACCTCGACGGCTGGCTGCACCGGCTCGTCGAGGAGAAGCGCGTCGGGGTCTACGTGCCGGCCGGAGACGGCGAGGCTCTGGCCGAGACGCTCGCCGACCTGGCCGGGAAGCCGGACCTGGTTCGCGAGATGGGCGCCAACGCACGCAACCTCGCCGAGCAGGAGTTCTCGCGCGACCTGCTCGCCGACCGCCTCGCCGACGTTCTGGAGCACGCCTTCGCCGATCGCAGCGGCGCCTCGACCGCTCACGAGGTTGACCACTGAGCGCGATGCGACCGGCGGTCGTCTACGGCCTGCTCTGGGCCGGGCTCTCGCTCGCGCGGGCACTCGGGCGCGCCGGCGTCCGGGTTACCGGCATCGCCTCGGATCCCAATGACTTCGGCCTCCGCTCCCGCTACCTCGCCGAGCACCACCTGACCACCGAGGACGACGACGAGCGTACGCTCTCCCTGCTGCGCGACGCCTCGACCCGTGGCCGCCCGATCCTCTTTCCGGAGCGCGACGAGAACGTCCACTTCGTCGTGCGGCGCTGGGACGAGGTGCGGGAGCTCGCCGACATGCCCATGCCGGACGACGTCGATACCGTTCTGCGCCTGCGGCGCAAGGACCGCCTGCGGGAGGAGGCCGAGCGGGTCGGGATCTCAATCCCGGCGACTGCGGCGCCGAACGACGAGGACGAGCTGCGGAACCTCGACTTCCCGCCGCCGTACCTGATCAAGGCGGTCACGGGCCAGGAGCTCGCCTACAAGTTCGGTCACAAGGTCTTCGTCGCCGAGGACGCCGACTCGGCGGTTGCCTTCTGGCACGAGGCCGGCGAGCACGGCTTCGAAACGGTCGTCCAGGAGCTGATCCCGAATGCCTACGAGCGGATCTACTCGCTGTTCAGCTACATCGGCCGCGAGGGGCGGCCGCTCGCAAACGTGGTCGGTCGCAAGGTGCGCCAGGGGCCGCTCCGCTTCGGGACGAGCGCCGTCTTCCTCGTTCAGCCGGAGCAGCGCGTGCTCGAGCTCGGCCTGCGGCTGCTCGAATCCGTGGGCTACCGCGGCTTCGCGCAGGTCGAGTTCGCTTACGACGAGCGCGACGGCGAGTTCAAGCTGTTGGAGGTGAACACCCGGCCGCCGATGTGGGCCGGCGTCGCCATGAGCCGCTACTTCGACATCGCGCGGATCGCCTACGACGACCTCTCGGGCCGGCCGCCCCGCGAGCCGCAGACCTTCACGGACGAGGTCGCCTGGGTCTACTTCGCCAAAGACGCGTGGGTGGGGCTGCAGATGCTGCGAGGACGGGAGCTCTCGGCGCGCGCCTTCCTCGCCCCGTACCTGCGCCGGCGCAAGGTCGCCTCGACGCTGGCCGTCGACGATCCGCTGCCTGCGGTCGCCTCGCTCAAGTACCTGCGCTCGAAGCTCGCATGACGTCCTCGTAGGCGGCGACCGTCAGGTCGGTCACCCGCTCCCAGGAGAAGCGCTCCCGCACCCGCTCCCTGCCGGCGGCGCCGAGGCGGCGCCGAAGCTCCTCGTCGTCGAGCAGCCGCCGGAGAGCGGTGCGCAACGCATCGACATCGCCCGGCTCGACCAGCAGCCCAGTCTCGTCGTCGACGACCAGGTCGACGAGCCCGCCGACGGCGGAGGCGACGACCGGGCGGCCGTGCGCCATCGCCTCGGCGCAGACGACGCCGAAGCCCTCGCGATGTGAAGGGACGGCGACGACCGCCGCGCGTTCGTAGAAGCCGCCGAGCTCGTCGTGCGGGATGAAGCCGAGCGCCCCCGGAACCTTCTCCCGCAGCGGCCCGTCGCCGGCGATCGTCAGCTTCATTCCGTTCGCGGCCGCCAGCAGGTCGAGGATTCCCTTCTCGGGCGACAGGCGGCCTGCATAGAGGACCTCCGGCGGCTGGGCTTCAGGGCCAACCTCCGCCGGGACGTCGACGCCGCTTCCGATCACCCGCACCTCGCCGGCGCCGAGCTCCCTCGCCGCGTCCGCGAGCGCGTTCGAGGCGCAAAGCGTCACCCGGGCCCGCCCGAGGATCTGCCTCGCCAGGGGCGGCGCCCGGCGGGCGAGCTCGACGTCTGTCCCCCAGAGCTGGATGACGAACGGGCGGCCGAGCGTCATGGCGATCGCGCCGAGCGGAAGCCAGTTCGCGTGGACGAGGTCGGCGTCGCGCGCCGCCCGGCGGGCGGCTTGCCGAAACCGTCCCAGCATCAGGGGCAGGAACAGCGCGCGGGCCGGGTTCCGCCGAAGGTTGCCGACGACGCCGGAGCCGTAGGCGATCCCGTAGTGCGGGACGGTGGCGGGCGAAACGACCTCGACCTCGATCCCGCGTTCGCGAACGTGCTCGACTGCGTCGGCGACGAACCTTCCCGCCGTATCCCCGTGCGTCCGGGGATACGAGCTCGTCAGTACAACGAC
>DATFXA010000015.1:0-6307 GCA_035258645.1 Gaiellaceae bacterium | reverse complement strand
GCGGATCTCGATCGCATAGTCGAGGCAGCGTGGCGGGCGCCGTCGTCGCAGAACGAGCAGCGGTGGGATTTCATCGTCTGCACCGAGCGCCAGCGTCTGCAGGAGCTCGCCAAGGTGTGGCAGTACGGCGGGCACGTCGCTTCATCGGCGGCGACGATCGCGCTCCTCGCGCCGGACGCCTCCGACGCGTACACCCGAGAGTCGATCCGGTTCGACCTTGGCCAGGCGGCCATGAGCATCATGCTCGCCGCCGCCGACCGCGGCATCGGCAGCGGCCACTCCTCCGTCCGGGACCAGGACCTGGCCCGTCGCATCCTCGGGTATCCCGACGACCGGATCTGCGCGCTGCTGATCCCGCTCGGCTACCCCGCCGACCGGCCATTGCGGCCGATCCGCCGACCGAACCGTCGCCCGTTCGACGAGGTCGTCCACCGGGAGCGCTGGTAGCGCCCAGCCAACCCTGCCGATTGGGTGTGCGGCGGGCTGACGAAGCGTCACTGAGCGTGACTATGGAGACGCGAACAGCGTCGATCTATCGTTCGAGGCGGTGCAGGGCCCCGGACGGGGCGAGTGATCGGAGCTCATCATGGCGGAACGCAAGTGGTTCAAGGGGCCGGCGGCGCTGGCGATCGACGACTGGTTCAGCAGTGGGAGTGTTCCAACCAACCTGAACCAGGCTCGCGGCTACTTGGCGTCGGGAGCCTCATTTCAGGACATCGTTCAGCAGCTCGGCCGGGCCGGCCGGTCGAGGAGCGCGTTCATCCATCCCTATGGGGCCAGCCGCCTGCAGGGCCCCGAGTTCGAGCGGGTCGCGCGGCAGGGCTACCTGGAGGCGATCGCTCTGGCGTTCCGTCACGATCCTCCGGTGCCGATCACGACCTTCTGGATGACCGGGGCCGGCAACAACGAGTTCGAGATGCACGCCACCGACGAGGCGGACCAGGTATCGGTAACCCTGTTCGTCCCGGACGTCGAGGGGGGCACCGAGGAGGGCCCAGAGGCTTGGGTCGTCAGGCTCGATCAGTCCGGCGAGGCGCAGACCAGCCAGACGAGCGGGCCCCCCGCACGAGAGCCGCCGTCGGCGACAGGCGAAGCCGCCAGCTGACGTCAGGGCGCGAGCAACTGCTCGGCCTGCTCGCCCAAGTGGCGCATGCCGAGTCGGCGCGTGTCCGCGACGACCTCTTGCAGGATCCTTCGAGCGCTCTGCTCGTCGCCGGGACGGGAACGGGCGCGAAGGAATCGCGCCTGCCAGTAGCGCGTCCGCGCTCCGAGGGCGTGGCCCCGGATGCGGTGCTCCAACTCCAATGCGCGCTCGAAGTGCGCCTCGGCGTCGTCCCAAAGCTCGAGGGTCGTGGCGAGCATGCCCTGGTAGCGCTCGGCCGCTCCGAAGCAGGCGAGCCCGATGACCGCGGCGAGGAGGCGGCCGGCGAAGGGGTCGAGCAGTTCGTAGAGGAGGGCCGTCTGCGACTCGGAACCGCCGCCGACCGCGACCTCGGTGAGCAGAGCGAGCACCCCGCCCCATCCGCTCTTGGTCGCGCCGCGACGAACTTCATCGGCGGTAAGCGCATTGAACGAGCGCAGCGCGGCCGACGTGTCGCCGGTGTCCAGCTGCGCGACGGCGAGCATCGCAGGCCCGTACAGGCTCTCGGGGATCCCGGCCGCGATCTGCTCGGCAGGACCGAGGAAGGTTGCGAGCTCGCCCTGTTCCCGTGCCAGGTAGAAGGCCTGCTGTCCTTCGATACTCGCGACGGCGCGGTACGCGCGTGCGTGCTGCCGCATGTCGTCCCAGCAGGCCCGAACGTCCTCGAATCGCCCTTCCAACATCGCCTGCGTAGCGCGCCACTGCGCTGCGAACACGAGCGCGGGCAGCCACCGGAGCTCTTCGCCCGTCCGCCCGAGCTCGGCGATGGTCGCGGTCAGAGGGTCGGCGGCGCCGAGCTCGAGGTGTACACCTGCGACCACGCGCAGGCCTTGCGTGGTGGCCATGGCCATCTGCCCATCCCCGGCTCGGCCCAGGGCGACGAGCTCCTCACCGAGCGCGAGCCGCTCGGTGGTTAGTGAGGTCGAGGCGAGACTGATCGCGCGAGCGAAGAGCGCGGCGGCCAGCGTGGGCGCATCGGCGGCGTCGCGAGCCAATCGAACTGCTCGCTCGGCGAGTACTCGCCCGTCCCGGCCGTAGAGCTGATAGGCGGAGTACTTGAACGCTTCGATGGCCGTGAGCCGAGCCCGAAGGGCCGGGTGAGCGTCGCCGAGCTTCTGCTGCGCCTCGTCGAGCAGCTGATCAGACCGACCCGGGTACAACATCTCCGAGTACGGCGCGGCGAACACGGCGACGGCGCGTCCGAACTGCTCCGGTGACCCGTTCGCGCGCGCCGCGTCGACGGCTCGCAACGCGGCATGAATGGCCGCCGTCTCGTCGACGGCGATGAGCGCGTCGGCGAGATCGGTGAGCAGCTCGACCCGCCGGGTTTGGTCCGTGGGCGCGTGCTGCTCGAGCAGGTCGACCGCACGTTCGAAATAGCCGACCGCGTCCTCGAAGGCGAGGTCGGCGGCGGCCTCGTGGCCGGCCTTCGTCGTGTACTCGATCGCCTTGGCTGCTCCGACCAGCGCCACCGCCTGGGTGAAGTGCTGGGCGAGGGCGGCGGCGGATCCGACTCTGTCGTTCTCTTCTATGGCCGCGCCGACGCGAGCGTGGAGCTGGGCGCGTCCCGCCGTTCCCAACGCCCCGTAGACCGCTTGGCGGATGAGCGCGTGAGAGAACGCGTACCACCCCAGCCGGCCGGGATCCTCTCGCACGAGGCGGGCATCCGTCGCCTGATCCAGCGCATCGAGGACGTCTTTCGTCGGCTGCTGGGCCGCTCGCCCGATCAGAGGGGCGTCGAACTCGACCCCGATGACGGCGGCGACACCGAGCACGTCGTTGACGGGTTCCGGCAGCCGGCGCAAGCGGCGGGCGACGACGTCGCGCACGCTCTCGGGCAGGTCGAGTGGGGCGAGGTCCATCGCGGGCCCGGTTTCGCCGTCGCGCAATGGTGCGCCATCGGTCTCGATGAGGTGGCGGAGGAGCTCCTCGAGGAAGAGCGGATTGCCGCCCGTCTCGCGGTGCAGCGCCGCGATGACGGATGCATCGACCTCGTCCGGGCTGACGCGTTCCAGCAAGGTGCGGCTCTCGGCCTCCGAGAGACCAGCAAGCCCGACCCACGTGACAAAAGGCTCGCGCCGGAGATCCGCCACGAGCTTGGCGAGCGGGTGGTCTCGTGCCAGCTCCATCTCCCGGTAGCACACGACGATGAGCAGCTCGGCATCCTGCACCGAGCGCACGAGGTGCCGGAGCAGGAGCAGGGTCGGCTTCTCGGCCCAGTGCAGATCGTCGAGGATGAGGACGACCGAGTGTGTCGCGGTGATCCCGGCCACCAGCGCGGTGATCGCCTCGAACAGCCGGTACCGCTCGGACTCCGCGTCGCTCGATATCGAACGTGGCTCCTCCGACAATCGACCGAGGAGCTCCGGGAAGACACGGGCGAGATCCTGCTCCAACCCGTGCAGGCCTTCGTGGAGCGTCGCCGACGAATACGCCGCGACGCTCTCGCGCAGCGCTTCGACGAACGGCTGGTACGGGACGATCGCTTCCTCGTCGCAACGCCCGTACAGCACCACGGCGCCTTGATCGGACGCTCGCCTCGACAGTTCGGCCGCAAGGCGCGTCTTGCCGATGCCGGGTTCACCGGCCACGAGCGCGACCTGACGCACGCCATCGCGTGCGTGCTTCCACGCGTTCTCGAGCCGATCGAGCTCGACGCGACGGCCTGCGAGCTCCTCGTCGCCGGGTGCAAACGGCGCCGTTGGCGTGACGTCGCCGAGATAGGCGTCGACGGACTGGAGCGGCGGGAACTCGCTTCGAAATCCTGCGATTGTCAGCTGGTACAGGTGCTGCGGCAGCGCCACGCCGCGCAGCCGATGCTCGCCCAGATCGACGAGGCCGAGCCCGTGCGGGAGGCTGTCGCGCACGGCGTTCGCGCTCCCCGCCGAGAGCACGATCTGCCCGCCGTGGGCCGCGCCCATCAGCCGGTTTGTCAGGTTCGGCGCCGTTCCGTAGAAGTCACCGTCCCGTTCCTCGGCGGTACCGGTGTGGATGCCAACACGGATCCGCAGCCAGGCCGTGTCGTTCGATGTGTCGGATGCGAGGGTCCGGAGGGATTCCGCGGCGGACGCGACCGCCTCCAATGTGGTCCCGAAGACCGCGAAGACGCCGTCGCCGGTCATCTTGACGATGGAGCCGCCGTGCCCATAGATCACGCCGCGAAGAGCCGCGTCGTGCCGCGCCAGCGCCTGACGCATCTCTTCCGTTCGCTCTTCCCACAGGCGCGTCGAGTCTTCGATGTCCGTGAACAGGAACGTGAGCGTTCCTGTCGGTGGCTTCGACAACAGCCTCTGAGCTACCTCAGACACCGTCGCACCGCCGACTCGTACGCGGCTCGAGCGGGTCGAGCACCAAGAGTTCCACGCCGCTCCCCTGCCGTAACCCAACGCGACTCTGGAAGGCTACGTGCCGCGCGAAGAGCACCACAGAGTCTTCCTGCCGTCATCGGGCGAACTACGCAAAAGGCCCGCGAGGTCACGTAGGAGATGAGGGCCAGACTCGACAGGCGGGCGGTTGGTCGGGTTCCAGGTGCGGATCCCGGAGCCTGACGCTTTGCGCGTGAGTCCGAGGTGAGGGCCGGGGGTTGTGCCCCGGCCCGCACCTCGAGCCGAACGGCGAACCGAACTCACGGCCGGTTCGGGTTGCACGCGCCGGGGCTGGGCGGGTTGAACACATGGGGCTGATGAGACCCACAGCCTCAGGTCCTGCCCGTAGGACTGCGAGTGACCGCCAGGGCCGTTGAGGGTGGGCACTCAAGATCAGCTCTGAGACGGGCTCAACGAACGCTCGACGCCCACCGACTGCCGTCGCCCGATTTGCCGCGGTGGCCGTCCTGACCTGGAGCCCGGGAGTCGTCCCAGAAGGCCTGGTAGCTCAGGGCACGACTTTCCCCCCAGGGCCACCGGTCCATAGCCTGTGACGATCCCGGGTCGGGCGCGGAGTCCCGATTCCCGTTGGCGATCCCACCCGGTCCGTGGGTCCGCCGAGAGAGTCCCAGCCATGTCACCACGTGCGCGCATCTTTGCAAGGTTCGCGACGATCATCCTTGCGGGCGGGTTCGTCCTCGCCGTGTGCTTCGCCGCCTTGGTCCCGGGGGCGCGCCAGATCGCCGAGGCCAATCACTACACCCCCACACTCGGGCGCCTGACCGACCTGTCGCAACCGACGAGGGTGTACGACTCGACCGGCGCGCCCATCGGCAAGCTCGGCGTACAGGACCGTGACCCGGCTGAGCTGAACGAGGTGCCGCAGATCCTGATCAACGCAGTGATCGCGACCGAGGACAAGACGTTCTGGACGAACTCGGGGATCGACGTCGCCGGCGTGTCGCGTGCGTTCGTCGAGAACATCACGAGCGGCGAGATCAGCCAGGGCGGGTCGACGATCACGCAGCAGCTCGTCAAGAACCGGATCCTCGGGAACAAGCGCGACCTGCAGCGCAAGGTGAAGGAGCTCGTCCTCGCCTCTCGGCTCAACGACAAGTACTCGAAGCGCGAGATCCTCAAGCAGTACCTCAACACCGTGTACTTCGGGCAGGGGTCCTACGGCGTGAAGGCGACCGCTCGGCGCTTCTTCCTCACGCCCGATCCGTCGGCGCCGTTCGGCGTGCGCGGGAAGCAGCTCAGCGAGCTCACGGTGGGCGAGTCGGCGTTGATGGCGGGGTTGATCCAGAACCCCGAGGGCGACAACCCGTTCGTGCGTCCCGACCGCGCGCTGAAGCGGCGCACGGAGGTGCTGACGGGGATGGTCCACCAGCATTACATCACGCAGGCGCAGTCCGACGAGGCCAACAAGGAACCGCTCCCGACGGTCAAGCCCACGGGGGAGCTACGACCCGACAACGCATGGACACAAAAGGCTCAGGACATCCTGCTGGCCGACCCGCGGCTCGGCGCGACGCCGCAGGAGCGCCGCGACAAGGTCCTGCAGGGCGGCTTGCAGGTCTACACGACGATGGATCCGAACCTGCAGCAGAAGGCCGACTTCGCCGTCGCCCAAGGGCTGCGAAGCGCCACGCGGGGCTTCGGCGCCGCCCTCGTCTCGATGGATCCCAAGACGGGCTACGTGAAGGCGATGACCGACAGCCGCCCGTACGGCGAAGCCAAGTTCAACCTCGCCACGGACGGCGCGGGGCGTCAGGTGGGGTCGAGCTTCAAGGTCACGACG
>DATFXA010000014.1:0-10066 GCA_035258645.1 Gaiellaceae bacterium | reverse complement strand
CACGATCGACTCGCCGCCCACGAGGAACTCGTCCATCAGCGACTCCCAGGGCCCGATCGCGAGCCGGCCGCCTTCGACCAGGCGGCGGATCCGGGGCTCGGCGAGGGGTCGGATCTCGAGGTAGTCGTCGATCGGGATCAGTTGGCCGTCGAGCGTGAAGCGATAACGCTCGTCGGCCTCCAGTAGATCGAGCACCTCGTCCACCACGTCGACGAGCGAGACGCGGAAGCTCTGGAAGGGGCGGTACCACTCCCGGTCCCAGTGGGTGTGCGGGACGAGGTGGACCAGGGGAACGCGCCCTGCGGTCAGCTCTTGACGGAGCCGGCGAGCAGGCCCTGGACGAAGTAGCGCTGCAGGCTGAAAAAGACGATCAGTGGGACGATCATGAGCAGAAAGGCCGACGCGCTCAGCAGGTTGTACTCCTGCCCGTACGTCGAGAGAAGCGTCACGATCTGCACGGTCATCGGCCGCTTGGCCGGGTCGGAGAGGAACACGAGCGCCATCAGGAGGTCGTTCCAGACCCAGAGGAACTGAAAGATCGCGTAGGCGGCCAGGGCCGGCACCGACAGCGGCACGACGACCCGGCGGAAGATGGCGAGGTTCGATGCCCCGTCCATGCGGGCCGCCTCGATCAAGTCCTTTGGCAACGCGATGAAGAAGTTGCGCAGCAGAAAGATCGCGAGCGGGAGCCCGAAGGCCGTGTGCGCGAGCCAGATTCCGTAGAACTGGTTGTTCAGGTGGCCAAAGTCCCGGAAGAGCTTGACCAGAGGGATGAACGAGGTCTGGATCGGGACGACCATCAGCGCGACTACAAAGAGGAAGATCGTGTCCCTGAACGGGAACGGGATCCACGCGAAGGCGAAAGCCGCGAGCGCGCCGAGCGTCAACGGGAGGATGGTCGCCGGGAGCGTGATGTAGAGGGAGTTCAGGAACGCGTGCCCCATGCCGGCGGAGTGCAGGACGCTGCCGTAGTTGTGCAGTGTCCAATTCGGGTGGAAAAAGGCGTGCCACCAGCCGACCGAGCCGATCTCCGAGCGTGGCCGGAAGGAGGCGACCGCGAGGCCAAGGGTCGGGATTAGCCAGATCAGGGTGACGATGATCAGCGTGAGGTGGACCGGCACGCGGCCGATGAACCGGACGAGCCGGCCTGTGAAGGTCGTCGGCTGGACGGCCTGGGTGGCTTCGTAGGTGGTCACCCCGTGATCCTCTCGCTGCGGAAGCGGCGGACGTTCAGCAGCATGACCGGGACCATCAGGGCGAGCATCAGGACGGCGATCGCCGCGCCGTAGCCCGGCCGGCCGTTCTGGAACGTCTCGTAGTACATGCTGTAGGCGATCACCCGGCTCGCGGTGCCGGGGCCGCCTCCCGTCATCACGTAGATGATGTCGAAGACCTTGATCACGTTGATGAAGAGCCAGACCGTGACGACTGCGATCGGAAGGCTCAACATCGGCACCATCACGCGCCAGAAGAGTGTCCACTCACCGGCGCCGTCGACGCGGGCGGCCTCGAGGATCTCCTCGGGGATGCCCTTGATCGCCGCCGAGAGGACGACCATCGCGAACCCGGTCGAGGCCCAGACGTAGGCGAAGATGAGCGCGTAGTTCACGGTGCTCGGCCGGCCCACCCAGGCGATCGGGTTGTACCCGGGGTCGACGCCGTGGATGATCGCGTTGAGGACGCCGATGTTCGGGTCGGGGCTGTAGACGAAGAGCCAGATCAGCCCGACGGCCGTGGCCGAGATCGCCATCGGAACGAACACGATCGTCTTCACTGCACGCTCGTAGCGGACCTTCACCGCG
The DNA here is from genome assembly GCA_035258645.1 of Gaiellaceae bacterium. GTDB lineage: Bacteria > Actinomycetota > Thermoleophilia > Gaiellales > Gaiellaceae > 13-2-20CM-68-14. The sequence continues at coordinate 8,264 of DATFXA010000014.1, read as the reverse complement.
AGCACGGCGAGCCCCAGACCGAAGCCCAGACTGAGGCTGATGTAGACCACCACCCAGCGGAAGTTGTTCACGAGCGCGCCGGACCAGGGGAAGCTGCTCCGGTCGAGGAAGTCGGGATCCTGCGTCAGCAGCTCCTTGAAGTTCCCGATCCCGATGTAGTGGAAGAAGTCGAAGAAGAAGTTGCCGTCGTAGAGGGAGAGCCGGATCGTGTAGTACGCGGGGTAGATCAGGCAGATCCCGAGCACGATCAGCGCCGGCGCGATGAAGAGCATGCCCTGGATGCGGTCGCTGACGCGCATCTGCAGGCGTGGGGCCTTCCTTCGGGACTCGCTGGGCGTCGGGAGAGCCTGGCTCATTCCACCCCGAGGTCGAGGCGGCGGCTCCGAGCGAGCCGCCGCCTTCGGATCTGCTTCACAGTCGTACGAGCCGCCGGCCTAGAACTTCCCCTTGATCTTCTTCTGGAACGCGGCGAGCTGTTTCTTGACACTGCTCGTGCCAGGGTGCTGGATGATGTTTTGGAGCGTCGAGCCCCAGGTGTCACCGAACGCTCCCGGCAGCTGGTCCGAGCCGTCGAAGAGGACGACCTTGGCGCTGGCGAGTTGCTTGCCCTCGTTGCGGACGAGCAGGTTCGGGTAGGACGTCGACGGGGTCTGCTTGTTCGGCGAGATGATCGCCCCCGTCTTCACCCAGATCGTGCCGGCCGCGCCCGTGGAGATGTACTTCAGGAACGTCCGGACCTGCGGGCTGTCCTTGAAGGCCACCGCGTAGTCGCCTCCCACCGTGACAGGCTTGCCCTGCTTGGCGTTGACCGTCGGCCACGGGAACCAGTTGATCGTCCTGCCGGGCTTCAGCTTCGGGTTGAACTGCCCGATCGCGATCCCGCCGACGAAGCCGCCCTCGTAGTAGAGCCACGCCTTCGGCGTCGGGCCGAAGACCGCGTTGATGCCGTCGGTGAAACTCATGCCGAGGGCGCCCTGCACGCCGTGGTAGAGGTACTTGTTGTTCACGATCGACGTCATCAGCCTGAGCGCGTTGACGACTGACTTGTCGGTGAACGGAAGATGCCCGGTGAACAGGGCCTGGTACTTCGCCGGCCCGGCCGTGCGGGCGTAGAGGTTCTCGAACCAGTCGGTCAGCGTCCACGAGCTCGGGCCCGGGCCTGCTCCGACCGCCCAGGGAACGAGACCCTTCGCCTTGTACTTCTTCGTCAGCGTCTGAAGCTGGGCGAAGGTCGTGGGGGCCTTGAAGTGGTACTTCTTGAACGAGTCGGGGTGGTACCAGATGACGCTCTTCGAGTTCGCCTTCGCAGGGATCCCGTAGAGCTTCCCGCCGACCTTCGCGTACTTCGTCCAGGCGTCTCCGTAACGCGCCTTGATGTACGCGGAGGTGAAGCCCAGCTGGCCGATCTGCTTCAGTACCCCCTGCTTGGCGAGCGACGCGATGTAGCCGGGTCGCGGCACGATCGCCACGTCAGGCGGGTTGCCCGAAGCCAAACGCGCGGTGATCTCTGGGATGAAGTCGCGCACGTCGGTGTACTTGACGTTGATCCCGGTCTTCGCCTCGAACGCGGCGGTGACGTTCAGGAACGCGGCCTTCTCGCTTCCGCTCCACAACGAGAAGACCTCGATCGTCGTTGCATTCGCCTTGTTCGGACTGGCCTTACCGCCCGGGACCGCGGTTGCTGCAAAGACGCTTGCGGCAAGTGCGCATAGCGCGACCACTAGGGCGGCGACCCACGTACGTCTTTTCATGTGACCCTCCTCCCGCGAGCGGCACGGCCGCCCGCGTTCGATCGATATTGGGTGCCCGTGATCTCGCGGGGGATGCTATCGCCGTGCGTGGGCGGGAACAACCTGCAAATACGCCACCTATGAAGCGGTGAGGCTTTCTTCGGTCTCCGCGTCGAACAGGTGGAGCTTGTCCGGCGAGATTGCGAACACGACGTTCTCCCCCGGTTTCAGCATCCGCTCGGAGGGGACGAGGGCGACGATCTCTCCGCCTTCAGACTTCGCGTGGAGTAGCTCCTCATGCCCGAGGTACTCGACCACCTCTACACGCACCGGGATCCGCACGGCGCCGTTGTCCTGGCCGTCGGCGAGGCGCAGGTTCTCCGGCCGGAAGCCGACTATCAGCTCCCTGCCCGCGGCCCGCCCCGAGACGGAGTCCGGCAGCGCCGAGAGCGCCACCCGGGATGCACCGAACGTGATCTCACCGTCGCCCGCGTGCCCGTCGGCGAAGTTCATCGCAGGCGAGCCTATGAAGGCCGCCACGAAGAGGTTGACCGGCCTGTCGTAGAGCGTCGGTGGCGTCCCGATCTGCTGGAGCACTCCTTCGCTCATGACGGCGATTCGGTCGCCCATCGTCATCGCCTCGACCTGGTCGTGCGTGACGTAGATCGTGGTCGTTTCCAGCCGCTGCTGGAGGCGGAGGATCTCGGCGCGCGTCTGCACGCGCAGCTTCGCGTCGAGGTTCGACAGCGGCTCATCCATCAGGAACGCGTCGGGCTCGCGTACGATCGCGCGGCCGAGCGCCACCCGCTGCCGCTGACCGCCCGAGAGCGCCTTCGGCTTGCGGTCGAGAAGCTTGTCCAGGTCGAGAATCCGCGCGGCTTCCTGGACGCGCCGAGTGATCTCGGCCTTGGGCGTCTTCAGCAGCTTGAGGCCGAATGCGAGGTTGTCGTACACGGTCATGTGCGGGTAGAGCGCGTACGACTGGAACACCATCGCGAGATTGCGATCTTTCGGCGGGACGCGGTTGACGACGCGGTCGCCGATCCGGATGCGGCCGTCGCTGATCTGCTCCAGTCCTGCCAGGCAACGCAGCGCCGTGGTCTTCCCGCACCCGGACGGCCCGACGAGGACGAGGAACTCGCCGTCGCGAACCTCGAGGTGGAGGTCGTTAACGGCGAGAACGTCGTCGCCGAAGCGCTTCGTAACGTGCTCGAACGTGACGCTGGCCACTTGTCTCCCGTTGTCTCGAGACCCTTTGGATCGCAGCGATCATAGTCGGCGCCTGCACGCTCGCCCCAGCGCTGCACGGCCGGGGCACAAACGGACGGACGCTAAGATCGGCCTGCCCGTCACCAGGAGGAGTTTGCGCCGATGCCAACCGAGCCCGGAAAGATCCGCAACGTCGCCGTCGTCGGTCACCGCTCGACAGGCAAGACGTCTCTGGTCGAGGCGATGCTCTTCCAATCCGGGGGCATCAACCGGCTCGGCACGATCGAGGCCGGCAGCACGACCGGAGATTGGGACGACGACGAGCACAGCCGCCAGATGTCGCTTGCGGCTTCGCTCTGCCACGTGGAGTGGCAGGGCCGCAAGATCAACCTGATCGACACCCCTGGCGATCCCGGCTTCCAGGGCGACATGGTCGCCGCGCTGCGGGTCGTCGAAGGCGCACTCGTTGTCGTCAGCGCCGTTATGGGCGTCGAGGTGCAGACGTCGCGCGCCTGGGCCAGAGCAGAGGAGTACGACCTCTCGAGAGTCGTTGTCGTGAACATGCTCGACCGCGAGCGCGCGGACTTCTTCCGGACGCTCGAAAGCCTGCGCGAGCAGCTCTCGCCGCGCTGCGTCGCAGTCCATCTCCCGATCGGCTCCGAGCACGAGCTCACCGGCGTCGTCGACCTCCTGCACATGACCGCGTACACGAGCCCGGACGGAGAGCGCGAGGCGGCGCCGGCCGAGATTCCCGCCGAGCTGGAGAGCCAGGTCGCCGAATATCGCGAGAAGCTGCTCGACTCAGTGGTCGAGACCGACGAGGCGTTGATGGAGCGTTACCTCGATGGCCAGGAGCTCTCGGCCGAGGAGGTCGCCCACGCGCTCAAGGACGCGGTCACGCGCGGGGAGATCTTCCCGGTCGCCTGCGCCGTCGCGACCAAGAATCTCGGCACGACCGCGCTGCTCGACCTGCTCGTCGAAGGCGTTCCCTCGCCTGCGAAGAAGCACATCGACCTCGGCGTCGAGGGCGACGGCACGGCGGCATTCGTGTTCAAGACGATCGCCGATCCCTTCGCCGGGAGGATCAACGTCCTACGCGTGATCACCGGGGCGCTCAACTCGGATTCGACCCTGACCAACCATCGCTCGCGTTCAAAGGAGAGGGTCGGGCAGTTGCTCGCCTTGCAGGGGAAGGAGCACACGCAGGAGGCCTCCCTCGGCGCCGGTGACATCGGCGCGGTCGCGAAGCTGAAGGACACGACCACAGGCGACTTGCTGCTCGACCCCGAGCGCGACGTCGAGACGCCTCAGCTCGACTTCCCCGAGCCGGTCATGAGCTTCGCGGTGACGCCGAAGGCCAAAGGAGACGAGGAGAAGGTCGGCACGGCACTGCGCCGCCTCTCCGAGGAGGACCCGACACTCGTGATCAGGCGCGACCCGCAGACGGGGGAGCAGCTGCTCTCAGGGCTCAGCCAGATCCACGTGGAGGTCGCCGTCGACCGAGTCAAGAGCCGGTTCGGGGCCGAAGTCGAGCTGCACCAGCCCCGCGTCCCGTACCTGGAGACCATCCGCAAAGAGTCACGGGCGCAGGGCCGCTACAAGAAGCAAACCGGCGGCCGCGGCCAGTTCGGCGACGCGGTGATCGTGCTCGAGCCGCTCGAGGGCCACCAGGGATACGAGTTCTCCGACGAGATCGTCGGCGGCGTCATCCCCCAGGGTTTCCGCCCGGCGGTCGACAAGGGGATCCAGGAGGCGATGCTGCACGGCGAGCTCGCCGGCGCGCCCGTGCAAGGACTGCGCGTCCGTCTCGTCGACGGCTCGTATCACTCGGTCGACTCCTCCGAGATGGCGTTCAAGATCGCCGGCTCGCTCGCGTTCAAGCAGGCCTACGAGCAGGCGGACCCGGTGCTGCTCGAGCCGATCATGGAAGTCGAGGTGACCGTGCCGGACGAGTCAGTCGGCGCCGTCAACGGCGACCTTAACTCACGCCGCGGCCGCCTGCAAGGGATGGAGCCGAAGGGTGGCATGACCACGATCAAGGCCGAAGTGCCGATGTCGGAGATCCTGACCTATTCGCAGTCGTTGACCTCGCTGACGGGAGGTCGTGGCGACTATCACATGTCGTTCGCGCGCTACGAGGAAGTTCCCTCGCACATCGCGCAAAAGGTGATCGCCGAGGCCAAGCAGGAGAAGGAAGAGGCCGCCGTTTAGGTTTTTCTAGAGCAACCGCCTCGCTATAGTCGCGCGGATGCGGATCGCGAGGCAGTCCGTGGCTCGCAGCTGTGCGGTTTGCGAACGCACGTTGCTGATGGGGGAGCGAACAACCCGGTTCTCCACCGACGGCGAGAACTTCGTCGACGTCTGCCCGCTCTGCCAGGACATCGCGCTCGAGTACGGGTGGCGAAAGGAGGGCAGTCCGACGACGCCGACGGTCTCGACCGACCGTCCGCGGCGGCGCCTCAGCCTCTCCAGCCTGTTCGAGGCGCGGAAGGCAGCCGTCGCCGAGGCGCCGGTCGCCGACGAGCCGATCCTGCGGCGGCTTTCCGAGCCCGAGCGCGAGGTCGTCGAGGCGGCCGATCTCTTCAACCAGACCGATTTCCGGCGCACAGTCGCCGGGATCGCAAAGAGCCTCGGCGAGCCCCGGGCGAGCGTCCGCTCGCTCTCCGGCGTCAGCGGCGAGGTCGTGATTACCGTCGCCTGGGACATCTCCTGGTACCAGTACCGCGTCACGCCCGAGCTCGCGCAGCCGGTCCGGCTGGAGGAGCGCGGCCACGAGTTGGCAGAGCTTGATCCGCGCTACAAGGAGTGGAACGCGCACCTCGACGAGCACGGCCGAGTCGTGCCGAACATCGCCCGCATCTGAGCGATAGCGCCGACAGGCGCGCTCCATAGAATCCGAAGCAGATGATCTACTGCGTGATTCCTCGCGAGCTCGAGGACGAGCTCTACGACAAGATGGTCGAGTACTACAAGGACAACCCGAACGTCGAGGTGATCGTCGACCGTCGCGAGGGCCCGGACCGGCGGGCAGGGAAGCCGGCCGGCGAGTTCCAGGAGAAGCGGCTGATTCGCGACCGCCGTCGGCGGAGGCCCGGCTCGTTCCCCGACACGGAGCCACCCGAGGCGAGCTGACCGGGCGCCACTAGAATCGCCTCGATGGCGACTGTGGACGCGAAGAACTTCCAGAACTTCATCGACGGCGAGTGGGTCGACGCGGCCTCCGGCGAAACCTTCCGGTCGAAGAGCCCCGCCGACGGGGAGACGATCGGCGTCTTTCCGAGGTCGGGGCCCGCGGACGTCGACCGCGCGGTCGAGGCGGCCAAGGCGGCCTATGAGGAGTGGCGGCTCGTCCCGGCGCCGAAGCGCGGGGAGGTGCTGTTCCGCTTTGCCCAGCTGCTCGCGGAGCACAAGGACGACGTCACCGAGCTAATGACGCACGAGATGGGAAAGGTCAAGGCGGAGGCTGCGGGCGACGTCCAGGAAGCGATCGACATGGCCTACTACATGGGAGGCGAGGGCCGCAGGTTGTTCGGCCAGACGACCCCCTCGGAGCTGCGTGACAAGTTCCAGATGTCGGTGCGAATGCCTGTCGGCGTCGTTGGCGCGATCACGCCCTGGAACTTCCCGATCGCGATCCCGTCCTGGAAGACACTGCCCGCGATCGTCTCCGGCAACACGGTCGTGTTCAAGCCGGCGACCGACACCCCCGCGTTGGGCGAGCGCTACGTCGAGCTCTTCGCGGAGGCCGGGCTGCCGAAGGGCGTCCTCAACATCGTCCACGGCGGCGGCTCGGACGTCGGTCAGAGGCTCGTCGAGCACCCCTACGTTCCCATCATCACCTTCACAGGCTCGCGCGACACAGGCGTGGAGGTGACGAAAACGGCAGCCAACAACCTCAAGCACGTCCACCTCGAGCTCGGCGGCAAGAACGCGATCATCGTCATGGACGACGCCGATCTCGACCTGGCCGTGGACGGAATCGTCTGGTCGGCCTTCGGAACCTCGGGGCAACGCTGCACAGCCGCGAGCCGGGTGATCGTCCACGACGCCGTCTACGACCGGCTGGCCTCGCGGCTCGTTGAACGCGTCGAGCAGTTGCGGCTGGGTCCAGGGTGGGAGGACGACACCGAGGTCGGCCCCGTGATCAACAAGAGCGCCCTCGAGAAGATCCACGCGTACACCGAGATCGGCCAGGATGAGGGCGCAAAGCTCCTGACCGGCGGCGAGGTCGCGGGCGGGAACGGCCTCGAGAACGGCTTCTACTACACGCCGACCGTCTTCGGCGACGTCCGGCCTGCGATGCGGATTGCGCAGGAGGAGATCTTCGGCCCGACCACAGCGCTGATCCGCGTCAGCTCCCTCGACGATGCGATCGCGGTCTCGAACGGCGTCGAATACGGGCTCTCGTCGTCGATCTTCTCGCGCGACGTGAACAACGCCTTTCGCGCGATGCGGGACTTGAACACGGGCATCACGTACGTCAATGCCGGCACGATCGGCGCCGAGGTGCATCTGCCCTTCGGCGGCACGAAGCACACCGGAAACGGCCACCGCGAGGCGGGCCAGGCGGCCCTCGACGTCTTCACGGAGTGGAAGTCGATCTACGTCGACTACTCGGGCAAGCTCCAGCGGGCCCAGATCGACACTGAGGAGTAGCTCGACTAGGTGAAGGTGAGGATGTGGAAGAGCTCCACGTCGAGCCCGTTCGCCGTCAGTCGCGCCGCCTTCGCGATTCCCTCCCGCTCCTCGAAGAAGATCACCAACTCGTCGCCGAGATCGTGGACGGAGTCAAGCTGATCGAGCCTGAAGGTGACGGTCGAGGTCTGGTCACCGATCATGAACCGCAAGACTGCCTCGACGTTGTTCGGTCGATCGAGCTGGGTGCCCTCCCGCAGCGTGAGCTCCCAGGCCTGGCGCGATCCCACCCAGTCCTCGATCGTCGCTGCCTGCACGGCGAGCGGCTCGTCCACGCTGATCTCCACCGCTGCGGCGAAGTGCTCGGCCGGGGCCGGGTGAGGCACCACCTCGAGGAACGGCATGACTTTTGTCTCTCCGGTTGGCCGGTGATGCAAACGTGACAGAGCGCTACAAGCTCGTCTGGTTCGTGCCGGAGGAGGCGCTGGATGCGACTCGGGACGCCGTCTTCGCCGCCGGCGCGGGCCGGATCGGCGACTACGAGCGCTGTTCCTGGTACGCGGCGGGAACCGGGACGTTCTTCGGCCGGCACGGGACGTCGCCTTCGACTGGCGTGCCGGGCCGTGAGGAGCGCGTCGCAGAGCTTCGCGTGGAGACGGTCGTTCCGGCCGACCGGCTGGAGGAGGTCGT
>DATFXA010000013.1:0-3469 GCA_035258645.1 Gaiellaceae bacterium | reverse complement strand
TCGTAGACCGGATAGCCGGGCTCGGTCGAGAGGACGAGGTTCTTCTCGCTCTCGCGATCGATCACCACCTGGGCGAGGTGAAAGATCGCCTCCTTGCTGCCGTAGGTCGGGATCACCTCGCTGTCCGGATCGAGCTCGACGCCGAAGCGTCGCTCGCACCAGCCCGCGGCCGCCTCGCGCAACTCGGGCAATCCTTCCGCAAGCGGGTAGCTCGACAGCGGCTCGATGCTCTCGACGAGCGCGCGCCGGATCAGCGGATCTGTCTCCTCGCGGGGGTCGCCCTTGCCGAAGTCGATCAGCTCGACGCCCTCTGCCGCGAGCCGCTGCTTCGCCTGCTCAAGGCGGACGAACGGATACGTGCCGGCAGTGGCGAGAACAGGAGAGAGCTGCACGACTAGACGCTACCCGCGAACTTCCGGAGGGCGTCGTAGGCCCGAACCAGCTCAACTGTCTCGACCTGCTCGTCGACACGATGGGCATAGCGGGTCCCGCCGGGCCCGAAGTTGACTGCGTCGAGGCCGGCTTCGGCGAACTGCGCCACCGGCGTCCACGCCTGCTTCGGGCGGACGGCAAGTCCGCCGGCCTCGCGCAGCCTCGTCACGAGCGGCCGGTCGAGAACGACATGCGCCGGGGGTGAGTTACCGAGGATCTCGACGTCCGCGCCGCCCGCCAGCTCGCGGATCCTCGCCTCGGCCTCGTCGCGCGTGCGGCCCGGCGCGTAGCGGTAGTTGAGCCCGGCGAGACAGCGGTCGGGGATGACGTTGTCGGCGATCCCGCCTTCGATCGCTACCACGCTGACCACTTCGCGGAAGACGAGACCGTCGACCTCGACGTCCAGCGGCTCGAGCTCCGCCAGCGGCGCCAGGGTGGCCGCGGCCTTGTGGATCGCGTTCTCGCCGGTCCACGGCCGCGCCGAGTGCGCACTCGCCCCGTGGAAAGTGAGGCCGGCTGACAGATTGCCGACGCAGCCGAGGTGAAGCTCGTTGTCCGTCGGTTCGAGCACGACCACCAGCGCCGCCTCTTTCGCCTCTCGGGAGGCTTCGAGGAAACCCGGCACCGGGCTCTCCTCGGCCGGCAGCTCCTCGCGGGTGAAGAAGAGGAACCCGAGGTCGAGCTCGAGCTTTCCCGAGGCCGCCCAGTCCGCAAGCTCGAGCATCACGGCGATGCCGCCCTTCATGTCGCTCGCGCCGAGACCGATCACCGTGCCGTCGTCGATCCGCCCGGGCAGATTGCCCTGCGCCGGCACCGTGTCGACGTGACCGGCGAGAACGACGAGCGGCCGCCCGGGCGTTCGTCTCGAGGTCGCAAAGAGCACGTCCTCGGTCGACCAGACGGGCTCCAGCGGCAGCTGCGCGCGCACGTAGGCCATTGCCTCGGCTTCGGAACGGCTGACCGAAGGGATGTTGACGAGCGCGAGGGTCCGCTCGGCCAACCGCTCGTCTGTCTTCCCGTCCGGCACATGCGGATTCTGCCGCTTGAAGGTCATAATCTCTGCGTGACGCTACGCCAGCCGGATCCTGCGCCGGGTGCCGAGCCCGAGCGCGGGTTCGTCGTCGCCGTGCTGGGACAAGGGGTCGACGCCGAACGGGAGCTCGGCGAGTTGCAGGAGCTTGCGCGCACTGCCGGCGTCGAAACCGTCGGAGAGCTCGTCCAACGAGCCGCCAAGCCGCAGCCTCGTACGTATGTGGGCAAGGGGAAGCTGGTCGAGCTAAAAGAGGCGTTTGCCCGCTCAGGCGCGGAGTCGCTACTCGTCGACGATGAGCTCTCACCGGTGCAGCAGCGCGAGCTCGAGAACGCCCTGCAGGCGCGAGTGGTCGACCGGACGCAGCTGATCCTGGACATCTTCGCCCAGCACGCGGTTACCGCTGAAGGGAAGCTCCAGGTCGAGCTCGCGCAGCTCGAGTACAACCTGCCGCGGATGCGAGGGCTCTGGCAGCACCTCGAGCGGCTGGGCGGCGGTCTCGGCACGCGCGGCCCCGGGGAGTCGCAGCTCGAGACCGACCGTCGGCTGGCGCGGCGGCGGATCACGGTTCTCCGAGGACGGCTACGCGGGCTCGAGAAACAACGAGCCACGCGCCGGAAGTCCCGTCGCCGCTCGGAAACGCCGGTGATCGCGCTCGCCGGGTACACGAACGCGGGCAAGTCGACGCTCCTGAACTCCCTCACCGGCGCGGGGGTCTCGGTTCGCGACCGGCTGTTCGAGACGCTCGATCCGACAACGCGCAGCTTCGAAGTCGACGGCAGGAAGTACCTGCTCACAGACACGGTCGGCTTCATCCGACGCCTGCCGCATCAACTCGTCGAAGGCTTTGCGGCAACGCTCGAGGAGACGCTCGTCGCCGACCTCGTCCTGCACGTGGTGGACGGCTCCGCGTCCGACGTCGAGCTCGACGAGATGCGGGCGGCGGTCGACGACGTCCTCGCGGACATCGGCGCTACCGATGTCCCGGTCGAGCTCGTCCTGAACAAAATCGACCTCGTCGATCCGCTGGGCCGGCGCCGGCTGGCGAACCGCTACCCGGGCGCGCTACAGGTCTCGGCGGCCACAGGCGAGGGGCTTGACGCGCTTGGTGAGCGCGTGGCGGTTGCGTTCGGCGAGCGCTTCGAGAGCGTCCGGATGCTGCTCCCGTACGACGAGGGCTCGCGCCTCGCCGAGCTCTACGCGCTCGGCGCGCCGATTCAGGAGCGTGTCGACCAGCCGGACGGCGTCTTCATTCGTGCGCACCTGCCTCGCCGCGAGCTCCCTCGCTTCGCGCCGTACTTGCTGGCGGAGGCGCGCGAGGAGCCGGCGCGCTCGGCCAAGTGATCGAGCTGGCGTTTCAGCGTCTCCGGGACGACGCGATCGTCCCTATCCGCGCGTACCCCGGCGATGCAGGGCTCGACCTCGCCGCCTGCGACCGCGAGGAGCTCGGACCGGGCGAGAGGGCCGTCGTCGGGACCGGTCTCGCCGTCGCGATTCCGGAGGGGTACGCAGGCTTCGTTCAGCCGCGTTCCGGGCTTGCCTCGCGACACGGTATCTCCGTGGTCAACGCGCCCGGCCTGATCGATTCCGGCTACCGGGGCGAGGTTCGCGTCGTGCTGCTGAACACCGACCGGACGGAGACCTTCGTCGTCGAGCCGGGAATGAGGATCGCCCAGCTCGTCGTCCTCGAGGTCCCGCGGCTCGAGCTCGTCGAGACGGACGAGTTGCCCGAGAGCGAGCGCGGCGTTCGCGGCTTCGGGTCCTCTCACGCGCGCTAGCAATGGGTGCGGAGCCCCGCATCCGCGTCTCCGCGCTTCTGCGCTGGAACGACCGCGTATTGCTCTGCCGACACGAGAAGCCCGGCAAGGAGTACTGGCTACTGCCCGGCGGGGGCGTCAACAGCGGAGAGAGCCTCGTCGACGCCCTGCACCGCGAGCTCGCCGAGGAGCTTGGAATCGGCGAGGAAGTCGCCGTCGAGGGCCCGGTCGCGATCGTCGACTCGATCTC
>DATFXA010000012.1:0-3701 GCA_035258645.1 Gaiellaceae bacterium | reverse complement strand
ACGCGGTAGCGATCGGCCTGCCGCCAGACCGTCTCGGACTGGGGCTCGACGCCGGCTACGGCGTCGAAGACGGCGATCGCGCCGTCGAGCACGCGCAGGCTTCGCTCCACCTCGATCGTAAAGTCCACGTGCCCGGGCGTATCGATAATGTTGATGCGAAAGTCGCGCCAGAACGCCGTCGTCGCGGCAGACGTGATCGTGATGCCGCGCTCCTGCTCCTGCGCCATCCAGTCCATGACCGCAGCGCCCTCGTGGACCTCCCCCATCTTGTGGGTGCGGCCTGTGTAGTAGAGGATCCGCTCGGTCGTCGTGGTCTTGCCCGCGTCGATGTGGGCCATGATCCCGATATTCCGGACGCGGTCGAGCGCGACGGCTCCCTTTGTCTTGTCAACTGTTGCCAATTTCTGTCCTTACCACCTGTAGTGGGCGAAGGCCTTGTTGGCCTGCGCCATTCGATAGAGATCGTCCTTGCGCTTGAACGCATTCCCCTGTTGGTTCAGCGCATCCAAGATTTCGCCGGCGAGCTTGTCGGACATGTGCTTCTCGCGCCGGTCGCGCGAATACGTGACGAGCCAGCGCACCGCCAGCGTGCGCGCCCGGCGCTGCGGCACCTCGACGGGCACCTGGTAGTTCGCGCCGCCGACGCGGCGGGAACGGACCTCGAGCACCGGCGTGATCGTCTTGATCGCCTGCTCGAGCACCTCGACCGGCGGCTTGCCGGTCTGCTCGCCGACGCGATCGAGTGCGTTGTAGACGATCTGCTCGGCGGTGCTCTTCTTCCCGCGCGTCATGACCCGGTTGATCACCTGGCTCACCAACCGTGAGTTGTGCACTGGGTCCGGCGTCAGCTCGCGAACCGGAACCTCTGCTCGGCGCGGCACTATGAACCTCGCTTGGCGCCGTACTTGGAGCGGCCCTTGCGGCGGTCGCCGACGCCGGCCGTGTCGAGCCCGCCCCGGATCACCTTGTAACGGAACCCCGGCAGGTCGCGGACGCGGCCACCGCGGATCAGGACCACGGAGTGCTCCTGGAGGTTGTGCCCCTCGCCCGGAATGTAGGCGCCGACCTCCATGCCGTTCGTCAGCCGCACACGGGCGACCTTGCGCAGCGCGGAGTTCGGCTTCTTGGGCGTGGTCGTGTACACGCGCGTGCAGACGCCGCGCTTCTGAGGCGCGCCGCGGAGTGCAGGGGTCTTCACCCTCGCCTTCGGCGTGGTGCGACCCTTGCGCACGAGTTGATTCACGGTCGGCATTGCTGTTGCAGCTTCTCCAGGGAAAGGGGGTTACGGCACAACAAAGGCTGGCCAGGGGACAAGCCCCTGCCAACCGGACAGGCATGGTAGCGAATCATTCTTGGGTGCGTCAAACCCACGAAACCCGCATCGTTAGCGGGCTTGGCGACTCTGGATGCAGCGTCGGAACACGCTCGGTTTATGACTTTCAAACTGTAGTCAAGCGGAGCCCCGCCGATTACAGTGAGATCGAGCCCGCTTGGGCTGCAGCTTCGGCGGGGGACCGGGAATAGTTGGGGGACGAGATGAGGTGGAACAACTGGTCGCTGTGACGACGACTACCGTCGTAGCCATCGCCGCCGCCGCTGCGGCGGGCGTCGCCTTGCTGCTCGTCGTCCTCTGGCTCCTCCGGGGCACCAAGCAAAGCAGCGCAAGCGACGAGCGTCTCGCCGAGCTCGTGACCGACATGAACTCGCGGATGGAAACGATGGTCCAGGAGCTGTCCGAGGCGCTCGAGCACGCCCAGGAAGAAGGGCGCAGGAACCAGATGCTCGGCGAGCTTGCCGGGACCATCGACCTCGACGAGGTCCTGACTCGGACGCTCGACGCCGCCGGCGCGATGCCCGGTGTCGACGCCGCGCTCGCGCGCCTCGAAAACGGGGCCGACACGCCGATCATCGCGACCCTCGGGCTAACGACCGAAGAGGCGCAGCGCCAGGCGATCGCAGGGCCGCCGGGTGGCGCTGAGGCGCGCTCGATCTCGCTCGTCTATCAGTACCCGGCCGAGCTTGTCTCGGACGACGGGTCGACGAGCCTGATCCACTCCGGTCTCGCGGTGCCGATCCAGACCGAGAACGGCGCGATCGGCTTCATCGCGGTCTTCTCGCGCGCCCGCTCGCACGAGTGGAACGAGTTGGAAGTCGGGGAGCTGGAGGAGCTCTCGCTCCGTGCAGGCCCCGCGATCGAAAACGCGAAGCGCTTCCGCGAGGCACGCCAGCTCGCCGATCTCGACGCTCTGACCGGGCTCCACAACCGCCGCTACTTCCACGACACGCTGAGCCGCGAGGTCGCCCGCGCCCACCGCTACGACCGGCAGCTTGCCCTCGTCGTCCTCGACCTCGACGACTTCAAGGCGATCAACGACCGCATCGGGCACCTCACCGGCGACGCGGTCATCGCCGAATCGGCGGAGCGCGTTCGCGACGTCGTCCGCTCGGCTGACATCGCCTGCCGCATTGGCGGCGACGAGTTCGCCGTGATCCTGCCGGAATCGACTCTTGCCGACGCCGACCAGCTCTACCGGCGGCTCCAGGCGGCGGTGTCGGCGCGGCCGATCGGCCAGGCCGGGCCGCTCTCCTTCTCCGCGGGGGTGGCCGAGCTGAAGGCGGAAGACGACCCGACAACGTTCTTCGAGCGCGCCGACGAAGCGCTCTACGCGGCCAAGGAGCGGGGCAAGGCTCAGGTCGTCGCGTCGAACACGGCGAGCTGACCTACTGCCAACGTTTTTGGGAGGTCCCCTGCCTACGGACCGCCGAGGGACGCCGTCGACCCGGCGGCGCCGGAGTCGAGCGCCAGGTACGGCAGGTAGTCGGTCAGCGGGACGACCTCGACGGCCGGCAGCTGGTCTCGCCAACAGAGGGTTTGCGACTGAGCCGACTTCTCACGGTCGAGCAGCCAGTTCTGGTAGGCAGTGTCGCGCGCGAGCGAGACGAGGGCCGTCACGATCGGCTTGCGGGCCTTCGCGAGCGGGAGCTCGGCCAGGTCCACCGTCGGCCCGAGCGCCTTCACCTTGAAGACGCCGGTCATCGTCCGTATCGTCGCCTGCCGGCCGTTCTTCAGCGTGAAGACTCGAGGAGGCGCGACAGCGCCGAGCGCGAAACCGCGCTTCGAGTTGGCGAGCCACGGCGCCGCAGGTTTCACGAGCACGAGCCGTACGGGCGCGGCCGCGTAGGTGTCGTAGTAGGACTGAATCTCCGCCGCCGACGGCCCTCCGACGTGCAGGCGTGACTGGATGATCGAGCGACGAAGCTCGTCGCCGATCACCCCGCGCGCGATCCCGACGCTTGCATGGTCGTGTCGCAACGCGGCGACGTACGCTGTCCTGCTGCCGCGGAAGTGGATACCGATCACCGCCTTCTCGGCGTTGCGAATCGCCTGGGTCGAGACATGCGCGTACGAGCTCGCGACCGCGCGTGAGTAGGCCGCGGTGAAGGCGGGCTGGGGATCCCGGGTCACCCGTGAGATCGAGGACGCAACGTCCCAGCGAACGGGATGGCCGAGGACGGTGCAGCGAGAGCCCGGCGGGAAGATCAGCTGACCCTCGGTCAGGTCGGTGTTCAGCGCCGGCCCGGCCTTTCGCGGGGCATCGCAGAGCTTCGGGTCGCGGGCCCAGAGGTAGACGCATGCGTCCGTCGGCTTGTCCGGGTCCGACTCAGCGGCGGTCCAGGTCGCCCAGCCCCACGACCACACA
>DATFXA010000011.1:0-5345 GCA_035258645.1 Gaiellaceae bacterium | reverse complement strand
CCTCGTCCGGCTCGCCCATCGAGACCCAGACGTCGGTGAGGAGGACGTCGCAACCGTGAACTGCCTCCTGGACGTCGTCCGTGATCGTGATCTCGGCGCCGGTCCCGGCCGCTATTGAGCGTGCCAGTTCGACGATCTCGTCGCTGGGCCAAAGTGACTCGGGGGCGGCGATGCGAACGTCCATCCCGAGCTTCGTTCCGCCGATTAGGTAGGAGTTGGCCATGTTGAAGCGGGCGTCGCCGAGGTAGCAGAAAGCGACCTCGCTGAGCGGCTTCGGAACGTGCTCGCGGAAGGTGAGAAAGTCGCCGAGGACTTGGGTCGGGTGGGCTTCGTCGGTCAGGCCGTTGTAGACGGGCACGCCGCCATAGCGCGCGAGCTCCTCGGCCGTTTCCTGCGCGAAGCCGCGGTACTCGATCGCGTCGTACATGCGGCCGAGAACCCGTGCGGTGTCCTTGACCGTCTCCTTGTGGCCCATGTGGGAGCCGGAAGGACCGATGAACGTGACGTGGGCGCCCTGGTCGTAGGCCGCGACTTCGAACGCGCAGCGCGTCCTGGTCGAGTCCTTCTCGAAGATCAGCACGATTGCCTTGCCGACGAGCTTCTGTTCCTCGCGGCCTTCTCTCTTGGCCGCCTTCAGCCCGGCAGCGAGGTCGAGCAGGTACGTGATCTCTTCCGGGCTGAAGTCGGAGAGCGCCAGCAGGCTTCTGCCGCGCAGGTCGACGGTCGTGCTCAGGGTCGAGCTCCTTTCCTCATGTCTTGCGTGAGACCCGGAGGTTATTCAGCGGCCGCCAAGCAAGGCGTGCTCGCCGGCCACCGGCGTGGCCGCGCACCCATGGCGCCATCACCCCGAGCGGACGATGCTCTGGGTAGCAGCCGCGGTAGCGTTCTGCTCGATGCCGAGAACGGTGAGAGCAGCGGGCGGGAGGACCTTCGTCGTCGTCGCCGTCGTCGCCCTGGGGGTGCTGGCCGCTGGGTGCGGCGGCAAGAGCAGTAGCAGCGGCACGACGTCCGCGGACAACTGGGCGAACAGCCTCTGCTCGTCGATTTCGAGCTGGTCGACTTCCGTGCAATCGACGACGAGCTCGCTGCAGGGGAACGTGACGAAGGAGTCGCTCGACTCCGCCTCCTCCGACATCGCGAAGTCGACCAACAAGTTCGTGGACGAGCTCAAGGGGCTCGGCACGCCCGAGACCGAGTCCGGCAAGAAGGCGAAGGAGAGCCTCGACACGCTCGCCGGCGAGCTGGAGCAGGACGTGAAGAAGATCCAGGACGCGGTCAAGAACGTGTCCGGCACAAGCAGCGCCTTGCAGGCGATCTCGACCGTCAGCTCGACGCTGTCGACGCTCGGCACCCAGGTGACGACCGCCTTCACGAGCATTCAACAGCTCGACACGAAGGGCGAGCTCGAGAAGGCGTTCAGGAACGCCGACTCGTGCAAGGCACTGAACAAACAGAATGGCTGAGGCGGAAGGCCGTCGCGTCGTCCTAGGAGCCCATCCTGAGTTCGCGACTAGCGAGCCCGGTTCACCCCTATGGGGTGACCACATGCCGGGGGCCTGTCCGTAGCGTCGGCTCAACCCATGAGTCCTCGATCCGAAACCGACGGTGGGCGGCCGCGCGTGCTCGTCCTGGGCGGCGGCTTCGGCGGTGTGGGCGCCGCTCAGAAGCTGAGGAAGAGCGACGTCGACGTCGTGCTCGTCGATAAGCACAACTACCACACCTTTCAGCCACTGCTGTACCAGGTCGCGACCGGACTGCTCGAGCAAACGGCGGTCGGCCATCCGATTCGTGACCTGTTCCAAAAGCAGGAGAACGCACGGCTTCACCAGGACGAGGTGACGGCGATCGACCTCGGCGCGCGAGAGGTTCGCTTCGCCAATATGGCGCCGATCGACTACGACTACCTCGTCCTCGCGCTCGGTGCCGAGGTCAACTTCTTCGGCGTCGAGGGAGCGGCCGAGCACGCCTTTCCTCTCTACACGTTGCCCGATGCGGCCCGGCTTCGGGACCACCTGCTGCAGAAGTGGGAGGCGGCCGATCGGGATCCGGCGCTCGTAGAGGACGGCGCGCTCGACATCGTCGTCGTCGGCGGCGGTCCGACTGGGATCGAGACCGCCGGCGCGCTGGCCGAGCTTTACAACGGCGTCTTTCGCAAGGACTACCCCGACCTTCCCCACGACGATGCCAGGATCGTGCTGGTCGAGGCCGGCCCGGTGATCTTTCCGATGTTCAAGCCGGACATTCGTTCGTACACCGAGAAGGCGCTCGCGAAGCGCGGGGTGGACGTGATGACCGGCGAGGTGGTCGAGTCGATCGCTCCCACCCGGGTGACGCTCAAGTCCGGGTCGGTCCTGCCGGCCCACACGCTCGTCTGGGGCGCTGGCCTCCAGGGCAACGCGCTCGTTCGGTCGCTCGGCCTCGAGCTCGAAAGAGGAGACCGGATCGGCGTCGACGCCGAGCTGCGAGTCCCTGAACATCCCGAGGTCTACGTGGTCGGCGACATCGGTGCGATCACGGATCAAAAGACGAGCCAGGTTCTGCCACAGCTCGGCTCGGTCGCGCTCCAGTCCGGCGAACACGCCGGGGAGACGATCTCCCGCGTAGTCGCCGGAAAGGAGGCAGAACCTTTCAAGTACCGCGACAAGGGAACAATGGCGACGATCGGACGGGGGTCGGCGGTCGTCCAGATGTTGGGCGGGAAGACGATGAAGGGCAAGGCGGCCCAGCTGGCGTGGGGCACGGTGCACCTGGCGCTGTTGCCGACGAACGAGGATCGCGCCAAGGCCGTCGTCGACTGGGCGGGAGCAGGCATGACCCACCAGCGGCAGGCCCGGATCACTGTCGAGACGTGACGGACCGGCAACGATGAGCGATGCGACCGCGGAGTTCTTCGGGTCGCTGACTCAGCGCGGGCATGTGCCGTTGCTGGAGAAAGCAAGAGGGACCGTCCGGTTCGAGCTCGCCGAGGGGAAGCGGACCGACCGCTGGCTCCTCGTGGTCGACCGCGGCGACCTGTCGGTTTCCCGGCGGAACGTCAGAGGGGACTGCACCATCCGGACGAACAAGGCGTTGTTCGAACGGATCGTCGACGGCGAGGTCAACGCAACCGCCGCGGTCCTGCGCGGCGCGGTCACGATCGACGGGGACATGGAGCTGCTCGTGCAGCTTCAGAAACTCTTTCCCGGCCCGCCGCCCAAGCGCAGGCGGCGGCGGAACGGTGCGGGCGGACGGGGCAAAGCGTGAGCGACGGGCTCGTCAAGATCCTGGACGGCAACACGTTCGTCGTCAGCGACTCGTGCGGGGACATCGAGGCGTCGCTGACCGACCCGACGGGCCTGTTTTCCTTCGACACTCGCTTTCTCTCGCACTGGGTGCTGACCGTGAACGGCCAGCGATTAAACCCACTGTCCACTGACGACCTGCAGTACTTCGAGACCCGCTTCTTCCTGGTTCCCGGGACCGGAACCGTCTACGTCGATTCCGAGCTCTCCGTGATCCGGCGCCGTGCGGTCGGCAACGGCTTCCGTGAGGAGCTCCAGATCCTCAACCACGACGAAAAGCCCCTCGACCTGACCGTTCGGATCGAGGCCGGGTCCGACTTCGCGGACCTGTTCGAGGTCAAGGATGCGCTGAAGAAGAAGGGAGCGTACTCGGCGCGCGTGACCAAGGGCCGGCTCGTGCTCGGGTACGAACGAGAGACCTTCAAGCGCGCGACGGACATCTCGGCGACGGCCTCTGCCCGCGTCGACAAGAAGGGGCTGACTTTCAAGACCCGGATCGAGCCTCACGGCGAATGGTCGACGAATCTCGACGTCGTCACCGCGGACCTCGGCACGATGGAAGGCTACGAGCAGCCGAAATTCGCCAGGCCCCGGGGCCGTCAGAACATGGAAGCGAACCTGAGGCGATGGCTCGACGAGGCCCCAACGCTCGAGTGCGACTGGGACTCGTTGCGACGGACGTACATGCGCAGCCTCGTCGACCTGGCGGCGCTTCGCTTCTCGCCGGCGATCTCCGGCTACAGGAGCCTGCCGGCTGCGGGGTTGCCCTGGTTCATGACCATGTTCGGCCGCGACAGCATCCTTACCAGCCTGCAGGCGCTGCCCTTTACGTCAGAGCTCGCGGCGACGACGCTGCAAGCCCTCGGGGACTGGCAGGGCACCCGGCTCGACGACTTCCGCGACGAGGATCCGGGGCGCATCCTCCACGAGATGCGGTACGGCGAGCTGGCGGCCTTCGAGGAACGGCCGCAGTCGCCCTACTACGGCAGCGCTGACGCAACGCCCCTCTTTGTCGTGCTGCTCGACGAGTACGAGCGCTGGACCGGGGATCGGCGGCTCGTCCGTGGCCTCGAGTACGAAGCTCGGGCGGCCCTGAACTGGATCGACGAGTACGCGGACCTGATGGGCAACGGCTACATCTGGTACCAACGCCGCAACGAGAAGACCGGGCTCGAGAACCAGTGCTGGAAGGACTCGTGGGATTCGATCTCGTACCACGATGGCCGCCTGGCGGGGTTCCCGCGTGCGACGTGCGAGCTCCAGGGGTACGCGTACGACGCCAAGATCCGCGCTGCGCGGCTTGCCCGGGAGGTCTGGAAGGACCCCAAGTTCGCCTCCGAGCTCGAGAAGCAGGCGGCCGACCTCAAGCGCCGCTTCAACCGGGATTTCTGGATCGCCGACGGCGAGTACTTCGCTCTGGCTCTCGACAGCGACGGAGAGCAGGTCGACGTGCTCAGCTCGAACATCGGCCACCTGCTCTGGAGCGGCATCGTCGACAAGTCGAAGGCGAAGGCGATCACACACCATCTCCTCGGCCCACGCCTCTTCTCGGGCTGGGGCGTGCGAACGCTCGCCGAAGGTGAAGGGCGCTACAACCCGATCGGCTATCACGTCGGCACCGTCTGGCCCTTCGACAACTCGTTCATCGCGTGGGGCCTGCGGCGCTACGGCTTCAAGGAGGAGGCCGCTCGGATCGCGGCCGGCATCCTCGCGGCCGCCGACTTCTTCGACGGCCGGCTACCCGAGGCCTTCGGCGGCTACGAGCGTGACCTGACGAGGTATCCGGTTCAGTACCCGACCGCGTGCAGCCCTCAAGCCTGGTCGACCGGGGCGCCGCTGCTGCTTTTGCGGACGATGCTCGGCCTGGAGCCGGTTGACGACCTGCTCGTCGTCGACCCGGAGCTACCCGTTGGGATCGGACACGTGGCGCTGCTCGACATCCCGGGCCGCTGGGGCCGAGTCGACGCATTCGGCCGCGGCCGCGAGAGCTCGAACGAAAAGGCACCCTTGCGGCAGTCCCACGAACCCGTGGCTGTCTAGTGGTTCACCCCATCGAGGCGATGC
>DATFXA010000010.1:0-27564 GCA_035258645.1 Gaiellaceae bacterium | reverse complement strand
GAGGAGCAAGAGCTCTCGCGCGCGGCGCTCATCTTCGCGTTCCTGATCGCGATCGGCTTCGCGATCTCCGTCTTCAAGGTCGGCCCGGCGCTGCTCGCCGACCTGCTGCCGATCTCGAGCGGCGTCTGGTTCGTCCTCGTCGAGGGCGTGATCCGCGTGACCGTCTTCGTGCTCTACCTGGTGCTGATCTCCCTGCTGCCCGACCTGCGGCGCGTCTTCCAGTACCACGCCGCCGAGCACAAGGCGATCAACGCCTACGAGGCGGGCGAGGAGCTCGAGCCGGAGCGCGTCCAGCGCTTCAGCCTGATCCACCCGCGCTGCGGCACCGCCTTCCTGCTCTGGGTGATGGTGATCGCGATCTTCGTCTTTGCCTTCTTCGGGCGGCCCGCCTGGTACTGGCTGATCCTGACGCGGATCCTGCTTCTCCCCGTGATCGCCGGGCTCGCCTACGAGCTGATCCGCTTCGCCGGCAAGCACACCGACAACCGCGTTGTGATGAAGCTGCTCGCGCCGGGCCTCTGGCTGCAACGGCTGACGACGCGGGAGCCCACGCTCGACCAGCTCGAGGTCTCGATCCGCGCTCTGCGCGAGGTGCTCGATCGCGAGGGCCGCACGGCGAGCCCAGCGGCCCAGCGCGTCGAAGTCATGGCGTAAGAGCCGGGCCGCCAGGCCAAACCTGGCTCCGAGCAGGGACATTACGAGAGCACAAACACCTGGCAGCCGTTAGCGTCTAAGGGGTCCATGGGACTGCGCGCGGCAGGTCTGGCCGCCGTGCTTGCGCTCGCGGCCATGCTTCTCTCGGGGTCGGCTTCCGCGAAGCCGCCGTGGACAACGGACCTTGCGTTGATCAACAAGGGGATCGACCGCGCCGCGGCGCTGAACCGGATCGACGGCACGGAAGCGGCCGAGTTCCGCAGCGACGCGAAGGCGGCCGCCAACGTCTTGCCCAGGCTGCCGAGCAGCCGATACCGCAACCTCGCAGCCGTCGTCCACCAGGTCGGCGGCTTCTGGAAGGGGTACGACTCGCCGCGCGGGACGACGCTCTTCGGGATGCTCGACTTCAACACGCGCTGGTTCGCGAGCCACTGGGACCAAAAGGCGGGCAAGGACGTCGTCGACGCGACCGACGGGATCTGGTACCGGGCCTTCCCCGGGATCGGCTTCCAGTTCCATCCACTGGAGAACTTCGGGAAGCTGAACAACTTCGTCGCGCAGAAGAACGCGACCAGGGCCGACCAGCTGGCGCAGTCGCTGCTCAACCGCAGCGTTGTTCGCTCCGGCGGGCTTGCCTGGGAGTACTACTTCCGCTTCGAGGGTGGTCGCCCGCCGTGGATCTCCGGCATGGCGCAGGCCGTCGCTGCCCAAGCCTTGTCGAGCGCGGGGACGCTCCTCGCCGACCCGACGCTGACCTCGGCCTCCCAACGGGTCTACAAGACGGTGCCGTCGCTGACCCGCTCGGTCTCGGCGGGTCCGTGGATCCGGCTCTACGCGTTCAACAACGAGACCGTTCTGAACGCCCAGCTGCAGACGATCGTCTCGCTCCAGGACTACGCGACGCAGACCGGTGACCCGGCCGCGACGAACCTGGTATCCCAGCTGCTGACCTCGGCGATCGGCATGCTGCCCCAGTTCGACACCGGCGCCTGGTCGCTCTACTCGCTCGGCGGAGTCGAGGCGCCGCTCGACTATCACCAATACGTCGTCCGGCTGCTCGGCATCCTTTCCCGGCGAACACAGGATCCGACGCTGACGACCTATGCCCAGCGGTTCGGCGACGACCTGCACGAGCCGCCGCTCGTCAAGGAGGGCTCGACGCCGGCTGCCATCTACCCCTGGCCGCAGGACGGCTACCGCGACTATGCGCGATACGTCTTCTGGGTCAGCAAGCGCTCGACCGTCCGCCTGCAGGTCGACCATCCCGGCCCGCCGCTCGTCGTCTCACGGGGCTGGCACCCAATCCGCTGGAGCCCGGGGAAGATCCAGCCGGGCACGTACACGCCGAACCTGCACGCGGTCGACGTTGCGGGGAACGTTTCAGATACCGACCTCCCGGCGGTCGACGTCCGGCGCGACACGCAGGCGCCGAAGGTCGCGGCCGACCTTGCGGTTCGCAGGCTCTACTGGCGCGGGAGCGACGACGCATCGCCCTGGCTGGCCATGAAGGTCGTGATCAGGCGCGCGGGCGCGGTGCGGACGCTCTGGCTGGGCAAGCAGACGTTCCGTGGCTCGGTGCTTCTCGCGCCCCCGAGTGGGGTCTGGACGGCGACCTTGTTCGCTTCGGATTCCACGGGCAACACGACCTCGGTTGCCCTGGGTTCTCTTCGCGGCCTGCACGGCTAACCTCTCCCGAATGGCCGCGATGCAAGATCTCGTCGACGAGGTCGAGCGCTCCTATGTCGAGACGCAGGAGCGGATGTCCGACCCTGCCGTCTACAACGACCACCGCGAGGCGGCGGAGGTCGGCCGGCGGCTGAAGGAGCTCGAGGGGGCACACAAACTCGCCCAGGAATGGCGCGAGACGTCTTCCGATCTCGAGGCCGCGCGCAGCGACGGCGACCTGCGCGAGCTCGTGCCGGAGCTCGAGCAGCGGGTCGAACAGCTGGAGCAGGAGCTGAAACTCGCGCTCGTCGACACGGATCCGGCGGACCACAAAGACGTGATCGTCGAGATCCGGCAGGCAGCGGGCGGTGACGAGGCGGCGCTCTGGGCCGGCGATGTCTTTCGGATGCTGACCCGCTACGCCGAGCGGCGCGGGTTCAAGTGGGAGCAGCTGGAGGCGAGCCCGAACGCGACCGGCGGATTCCAGAGCATCAGCTTCGCGGTGAAGGGCGACGGTGCATATTCCATCTTCAAATGGGAAGGAGGCACTCATCGTGTGCAGCGGGTGCCGGTAACCGAGTCGCAGGGGAGGATCCACACGTCGACCGCGACCGTGGCCGTGATGCCGGAAGCTGAGGACGTGGACGTCGAGATCAACGACAACGACCTCAAGATCGACGTCTACCGCTCGACCGGGCCCGGCGGACAGAGCGTCAACACGACGGATTCAGCGGTCCGGATCACGCACCTGCCGACCGGCACGGTCGTTGCGATGCAGGACGAGAAGTCGCAGCTTCAGAACAAGACGAAGGCACTGCGGGTGTTGCGCGCCCGGCTCTACGAGCTCGAACGCGAGCGGCAGGCGGCCGAGCAGGCCGCGACCCGGCGCTCGCAGATCGGCTCGGGCGAGCGCGCCGAGAAGATCCGGACGTACAACTACCCGGAGAACCGGGTCACGGATCACCGCGTAAAGCTGACCGTGCACAACCTCGATCGCGTTCTCGAAGGCGAGCTGGACGAGTTCACGGAAGCGCTCCAGGCAGAAGAGCGCCGCCAGGCGCTCGAGACCGCAACCGTCTGAGATGACGGTCGGCGAAGCCCTCGCGCACGGAACGAACGTGCTCGCCGAAGCGGGCATCGACACGGCGCGGCTCGAGGCCGAGCTGCTCCTGGCGAAGGCCTGCGACGACTGCGCGCGGGCCCTGCTCTACATGGAGCTTCGCCGCGAGCTCTCGCCCGAGGCGGACGAGGGGTACAAGGACTTGCTCGCTCGTAGGGCCGCGCGGGAGCCGCTCGCCTACATCCTCGGCCACTGGGGCTTCCGGCGCCTGACGTTGAAGACGGACAAGCGCGCACTGATTCCGCGGCCGGAGACCGAGATCGTGGTCGAACGCGCGCTCGAGCATCTGAACGGGGGGCACCCGAACGTACTGGACGTCGGCACCGGGACCGGCGCAATCGCGCTCGCGATCGTGGACGAGCACCCTCGTGCGCAGGTGACCGCGATCGACGCCTCGAAGGACGCGCTTGCGCTCGCCCGCGAGAACCTCGACCTGCTCGAGATCAACGGGCGGGTCAGGCTGGTCGAGCACGATCTGACCGAAGGGCTCGGGCACGACTCGTTCGATCTCGTTGTCTCCAATCCGCCGTACGTCGAGCCTGAGGACCTCGAGACCCTCCAGCCGGAAGTGCGCGACTGGGAGCCGAGGATCGCGCTCGTCGCACACGGGGCGACCGAGGCGGTTGCGCGCGCTGCGACGGAGGCGCTCCGGCCCGGCGGCTGGGTCGTCCTGGAGATCGCGGAGAACCAGGCGCCTAACGTCGCTGCTCTGCTGCGCCGGCTCGGCTACGAGCAGTTGCGAGTGTCACCAGACATGGCGGGTCGCGACCGGGTGATCGAGGCGCAGTGGACGGGCTGAGCGACGGGGAGGTCGGCGCGGCGGTAGCGGCGCTGGACGAAGGACTTCCAGTCGTCCTTCCGACCGACACCGTCTACGGCCTCTGCGCGAATCCCAACATCGAGGAACCCGTCCGGCGCGCGTATGAGCTGAAGGGCCGGGACGCGAAGCAACCGAGCGCGCTGCTGGCGAGCAACGTCGACGTGCTGGTCGAGTCCCTACCCGAGCTCCGCGGCCCGATCGAAATCGTGCTTCGGGCTCTCCTGCCGGGGCCGCTCACGTTGGTCGTCCCGAACCCCGCACAGCGCTTCCCATGGTTGACGGGCGAGGTCGCTGGGACGATCGGCGTGCGCGTGCCGGAGCTGCCGGCGCCCGCGGATGCCGTCTTGTCGGGCTTCAGCCTGGTGATGGCGACGAGCGCGAACCACCCCGGCGATACGGATCCCGCGCAGCTGGTTGACGTCCCGGACGAGATTCTCGAGGGCTGTGGCGCTGCGCTCGATGGCGGCCGGCTCCCCGGCGTGCCCTCGACGGTGATCGACCTCACCGGCGAGGAGCCGAAGGTCGTCCGCGAGGGAGTTGTCGCTGCGGACGAGGTCCTGAAGCGGCTCGCCGGCGTGGTCGCCGAGTAGCATCAGGCGAAACGAACCAGGAGTGCCCGTATGGCCGTCGCCGCGGAAACGTTTCAGCACCTTCGCACCGCCGGACTCGCCGACATCGATCCGGAGATCGCCGAGCTTCTCGGCCGAGAGCTCGAGCGCGAGCGCAACCAGATCGAGCTGATCGCGTCCGAGAACTTCACCTGGCCGTCAATCTTCGAGGCGGTCGGCAGCGTGCCGACGAACAAGTACGCCGAGGGCTATCCCGGGAAGCGCTACTACGGCGGCTGCGAGGTCGTCGACGAGATCGAGCAGCTCGCGATCGACCGGGCAAAGGAGCTCTTCGGCGCCGACCACGCGAACGTGCAGCCGCATGCGGGAGCCCAGACGAACATGGCGGTCTACATGGCAGCGCTCGAGCCGGGCGACACCATTCTCTCGCTTGAGCTCTCCCACGGCGGCCACCTGACGCACGGACTCAAGGTCAACTTCTCCGGCCGCCTGTACACGATCGTCCACTACGGCGTCTCGCGCGACACGAACGTGGTCGACTACGACGAGGTGCTTCGTCTTGCGAAGCAGAACCGGCCGAAGTTGATCGTCTGCGGCGGCTCCGCATATCCGCGCACCGTCGAGGCCGACAAGTTCCGCGAGATCGCGGACGAGGTCGACGCGCTGCTGCTCTGCGACATGGCCCATTTCGCAGGGCTGGTCGCTGCAGGCCTCCATCCGAACCCGGTTCCGCATTGCCAGTTCGTCACTTCGACGACGCACAAGACGCTGGCCGGGCCGCGCGCCGGCTTCATTCTCTGCGACGAGGAGCACGCACAGGCTGTCGACCGCGCCGTCTTCCCGGGGATCCAGGGCGGGCCGCTGATGCACACGATCGCGGCGAAGGCGTCGTGCTTCAGGATCGCCATGACCGAGCCCTTCCGCGAGTACCAGCGCCAGGTGCGGCGCAACGCCGACGAGTTGTCCGACACGCTCCAGGAGGGGGGGCTCGACGTACTCACCGGCGGCACCGACACGCACCTGCTCCAGCTCGACCTTCGTTCGACAGAGTGGACGGGCAAGGATGCGGAGGAACGCCTCGCCGAGGTCAAGCTGACCGTCAACCGGAACACGGTTCCGTTCGACGAGCGCCCGCCGACCGTTGCCTCCGGCGTTCGGATCGGGACGCCTGCCGCGACCATGCGTGGGTTCGACGAGGCGGACTTCCGCGAGGTCGGACAGGTGATCGTCGAGGCGCTCGAACCGAGCCCCGATCTCGACACGCTGGCGGCGCGAAGTCTCGGGCTGTGCGATAGGCGCCCTCTCTACCCGGGGTGGCGCGGCTTCACGACCTACGTGGCGTGAGCAGCCCGCTCACGGTCGTCTCGCATCCGCTGGTCCAGCACAAGCTGTCGTACCTACGCGACCAGGAGACGCCGACGGTCCACTTCCGCAAGCTCGCGAACGAAGTGACGCTGCTCCTCACCTACGAGGCCACGAAGGACCTTCCGACCGAGCCGGTCGAGATCAACACACCCCTGGAGCCCATGGTCGCCGCGCGGATCTCAGGCAAGAAAGTGGCGGTCTGCCCGGTCCTGCGCGCGGGCCTCGGGATGCTCGACGGGGTCCTGTCACTTGTCTCGAGCGCCCGGGTCGGTTTCCTCGGGATGTACCGCGACGAGGAGACGTTGCAGCCGGTCGAGTACTACGTAAAGCTTCCGGGTGACCTCGACCAGCGCGACGCGATCGTGCTCGATCCGATGCTCGCGACCGGAAACTCGAGCTCGGCGGCGATTTCGACCGTCAAGGCGGCCGGCGCCAAGTCGGTGATGCTTGTCTGCCTGGTCTCGGCCCCGGAGGGGATCGAGCACGTGCATCGCGAGCATCCCGACGTCCACATCGTTACGGCTGCGGTCGACCGCGGCCTCGACGAGCGCGGCTTCATCGTCCCGGGCCTCGGCGACGCCGGCGATCGCTTGTACGGCACCCGCTGAGGCTCCGAGCCGGAACTGTCGGTAAAGGGACCGTCCCACCAGCCGGCACGAACGAAGAACGGTTCATGGGACAGACTCCGCCGGGTCAGCCCCTCCTCAAACACTGCGCGCCGGCGCCAGCAGGCCGGGCCGCTGCATCGCCTCGAGCCAGATGGCACGCGCTTCTTCGCGGCTGCCGCGGGCCGGGAGCCGCTCGACCACCCAGGCCGCTCCCGCGGTCGAGATCTCACCGTCGATCGCGCAAATCCCCTGGTGGAACTCCTCGCCGAGCGTTTCGCCGGGGCCGGTCAGCACCTCGCTGAGCGTCTCGCCGCGGCGGATGCCGAGCAGTTCGATCTCCGTCTCGCCTCCCGGCCCCGCGAGTCGCCAGATCCGCTCGGCCAGTTCGCCGACCGTCAGCATCACGGGATCGTGCGGGCTGCACAGTGGCACGCCGTCGCCGGCGAGCAGGGCCGCCTGCGCGACCAGGCACGTGGCGTGCGGCATCGTGATCCAGTAGCGCACCATGCCGGTGTCGGTGACCGTCAGCGGTACGCCGGCACGTGCCTGGCTGAGAAAGATCTCGGAAGCCGCCCCTGCCGAGCCGAGCACGTTCACGAGCCGGACGGCCGTCCGCTGCCCCCCGGCGCGCCGCGCTGCGAAGGCCGTCAGCTGCTCCATGAACCGCTTCGTTCGTCCGTAGAAGCTCTGCGCCAGCGCCGCCTTGTCGGTCGAGGCGACGACGACGGTCTCGACCCCCGTGGCCTCGGCCGCACGGAGCACGTTCCATGAGCCGTGCAGGTTCGTGTCGACGAATTCCTCCGGAAAGACCTCGGCCCAGTCGACGTGCTTGTAGGCGGCGAGATGGAAGACGATCTCGGGCTTGGCGGCAGCGAGCTCGCGCTCGAGCCGGCCCGGTTCGCGGATGTCGCAGAGGACGTGGTTGAAGAGCCCGAGCGTCTGCGGATCTCGCGCGCGCCGGTCCGCGATCAGCGAAGACTCGTGCCCGTCGACGATCGTGACCCGCTCCGGGCGGAACCCGCCGAGGAAGGTGGCGAGCGCGCGGCCGATCGAGCCGCCCCCGCCGGTGAGGAGGATCCGGCGCCCGCCGAACCGCTCCTGAAGCTCGAGCACGGATGGGACGGGATCGCGTCGCTCGAGCACCTGCTGCCAGTCGAACGAGTCGACCGGCATACGGCGGCGAGCTGGCTGTGACTCCGCCGGCGGCAGCGCGAGCGCGCGCTCAATCGCGCGGTATGCGCGCTTCATCTCGACCGAGCGGATTGGATCCGGCTCATTGATCTCCGCGACGATGAAGGGCACCAGCTCCTCAAGCCTCCGCACGACGGGGTCGAGGTCGAGCTCGCCCGAGTCGTACGGGAGACCCTCGCCGAGCAGCCCGTGTGCGTTCGAGACATGAGCAACCTCGGCATGCGGGCCGAGCTCCTCCACGTAGCGGCCGAGCTCGAGCTCCTCGTCCCAGGGGTGCGCGAACAGGCCTGGGTAGACGGTCGCGAACGACCGGAACAGCGCCGCGTGGGATGTGTCGATCGTGAACCCGAGCTCGGGTACCCGCTCGCGCCAGTCCAGGAGGTCGCGCCAGTGGCCGCCGATGGGGGAGAGGAAGACCCCGCCGGTCCGCATCCGCAGCACGGGCGGCACGTTCTCGATCAGCGGCGTGACCCCCTGGGCGAGACAGGCCGCCGTGTAGAAGCCGAGGAACTCTTCGACCGCGTCCGCGTCGATCGCGCCGGAGGCGCGGAACTCGTCGGGCGTGAGCGGAATGAAGAGGTGGATCGTCAGCACGGGGGAGCCGACTCGTGCCGCGAACTCCACGCTCCGCTCGATCCCGCTCCGTGCTTCGTCGTCCAGACGGTCGACGCGGACGAATGCGCCGCTCGGCCAGGCGACGGGCGCCTCGGCCGTTATGGTCAGCTGATGGTGGTGTACACCTACATCACTCACCGCCCGAACGGCCCTGTCGAGGGCGTCCTCGCCGGCCACGTCACTGGGCATCAGCGCGATCTCGAGCCCTCTCCAGTCACCCCCGTCGAGCCGGTCGGCGAGCTGACCAGGGTCAGGCGCTGACTTGAGCATCGGAATCGGCCGCGGAGACAGGTCAGTCATCGTCGCTGCGATTCCAGTCGCGTGATCTCAGGACGCGTAGCGTTTGGTGAGCCAGTCGACATAGCGGCGGATTCCCTCTTCCAGGGAGAGGTTCAAGGGTAACGGCGCCTCCGGAGCGGCCTGATAGCTCTCGTTCTCTCCCGTCGGCAGGTCCCCTCCCGGGGTCTCGATCGGCGACGACGATCCGGCGGCGTCGCGCACGAGCTCGGCAGCGGTCAAGAGCCTAGTCGAGCGCCCGCTGGCGACCAATACCGTCTCGTTCCAGCGACCGTCGTCGATCAGCGCCTCGATGGCAGCCAGGGCGTCGTCGACGAAGACGAAGTCGCGGCTGCGGTGCGGGTCGCCTGCGATCACGATCGGCTCGCTCGCGAGTGCCCGGGCGGCAAACCAGGCAATCGCACCGGTGGCGCCCTCCCGGGCGACCTGGCCCGGGCCGTAAACCGACGTCAGGCGAACGACGAGCGACGGCGCCTCGTGCAGGCGGCATGCGTCCTCGCCCAGGCGCTTCGAGTGCGCGTACGGGTCCGGCGGCGGGTCGAGCGCCGCACGCACGGTCGACGGATAGACGAGCCCCGCTCCGTGCTCCAAGCAGCCTTCGAGGAGGTTCAGGGTCGTGCCGGCGTTCTCGCGCACGGCGCGGGCCGGGTCCTCGCGCGCGCGTGCGGGATCCGGAATCCCGGCAAAGTGCAGGACGGCGTCGCAACCAGCGATCAAAGCGCGAGCGGCGGGGTCGCCTGCGTCGACCGGGATGGCGTCC
Organism: Gaiellaceae bacterium; assembly: GCA_035258645.1. Taxonomy (GTDB): domain Bacteria; phylum Actinomycetota; class Thermoleophilia; order Gaiellales; family Gaiellaceae; genus 13-2-20CM-68-14. The sequence goes on along the minus strand of DATFXA010000010.1, from coordinate 17,900 downwards.
TTCGCTCCCGCACGCTCGGCGGCGCCCGGCCGTGAGACTCGGACGATCTCGTGACCGTTCGCCGCGAACAGCTCCGAGGCACGGGAGCCGAGAAAGCCGTTGGCGCCGGTGACGAGGACCTTCATCGGCGGAGATAGTCCGCGAGCCGGTGCTCGTAGTGGAACGGCGAGGAGAATGTGAACGCCGCCCCTCCGACCGGCTCTTCGCCCCCGGCGAGGCGGGCGACGTCCGCGACGGTCAGGGTCTCCGCGGCGACGTTCGCGGCGCCGAGCTCCGTCTCGAGCAGGATTCGCGCCACGTCGTCGATGTGAACGACGCCGATCGTCGCCCGGCCGCCGTCGTCCAACGGCAGCTCCTCACCGGCGGCCGCCAGCCGCCGGAACTTGTCCACCACCGTCTGCGATTCGGCCGCGGAGTGCTCGACCGGGCTGGGCCCGTAGACGATCCCGAGGCGCAGGATCGCGAGGTCGAAGGCGTAGCGCCTGGACTTGAGCGCGAGCGCTACCTCCCCGTAGATCTTCGACAGGTGTGCGAGATCACCCGGATGCCCGAACGGAGTCCTCGGCCCAACAATGCCCCTCAGGTTGTTTCCATAGACCTGCAGAGAGGAGGCGAAGACGAGCAACGGCACCCCGGCTTCGCCGACTGCGCGGCCGACCCGGCGCGTCCCGCTGACGTTCGTTTCCTCCGTGTAGTCCGGCTCGGTTTCGGAGAGCGGCCGCGAGGCCTGCGCCGCCAGCAGGAAGACGACGTCCGGCCGCGGCTCGAGCAGTCCGTAGATGTCCTCTCGTATGTCGGCCGTTTCGACCCGGGCGCCGGCAGCCTCGAGGCCGTCCAGCTGGGAGCGTTCGGTCGCGAACCAGTTGTCCGCCAGGACGACGTCGTCCCCCTTGGCAAGCGCGAGCTCCCCGAGCTTCGCGCCGATGTACCCGGCCCCGAGGACCAGGAACCTAGCCATGCTCTAAATCTGGTGGACGGTCGGCCCGTCCGGCACCGCATGCCGCGTGTCGACGATCAGCCGCGCGCGATCCCAGAGCGGCTGGTCCGAGAAGACGGTGTGCGGCGTCAAGACGACTACGCAGTCGGCGGCAGCGAGCTCGTCGGCCGACCACTCGACCGAACGATGCGTCGCCCCGTCGAGCTCGACTTCGGAGACCCAGGGGTCGCAGTAGTGGACGTCGCCGCCGCGCTGGATCAGCTGGCGCATGATCTCCAGCGAAGGCGACTCACGCGTGTCGTGAACGTCGGCCTTGTAGGCCATCCCGAGCAGGAGCAGGCGTGAGCCCTTGATCGGGCGGCCGGAGTCGTTCAGCGCGTCCGAGATCTTCTGCACGACGAAGAGCGGCATCGCAGCGTTGATCTCGTGCGCGGCCTCGATCAGTCGCGCCGAGTAGCCGTACTCGCGCAGCCGCCAGGCCAGGAAGTGCGGGACCACCGGGATGCAGTCGCCGCCGAGGCCGGGACCGGGATAGTGGGGGAGGAAGCCGAACGGCTTCGAGGACGCGGCCTCGATCACCTCCCAGGGAGAGATCCCGAGCCGATCGCACATCAGCGCCAGCTCGTTGGCGAGCGCGATGTTGACGGCGCGGAACGTGTTCTCATGCAGTTTTGCCGTCTCGGCGACCATCGGGCTCGAGACGGGCTGCACCGTGTCGACGATCTGCTCGTACAGCAGCGCCGTGCGCCGTAGGCATTCCTCGGTCACTCCCGCGACGAGCTTCGGCGTGTTCTTAATCGTGAAGGTGGCGTTGCCGGGATCGACGCGCTCGGGGGCGTAGCCGAGGAAGAAGTCCTTGCCCGCCTTGCCGCCCGAGCGCTGCTCGAGGATCGGCAGGACGACCTCCTCCGTGGTGCCGGGATGGGTCGTCGACTGCAGGACGATCAGCATTCCGGGGCTGATGTTCGAGCCGACCGATTCCGCGGCCGAGACGATGAAGTTGAGGTCGGGCGTCCGCGTCTTGGACAGGGGCGTGGGCACGCAGATGGTCAGCGCATCGAGCTCGCCGACAACGCCGTAATCCGTCGTCGCGCTGAGCGTTCCGTCGAGGTTTTCGTAGCGCTCGGGCGGCACGTCGACGAGATACGACTCGTGTGTCTGAACGGCGCGGACGCGCTCGGCGTTGAGGTCGATGCCGGTGACGTCGAAGCCCATCTCGGCAAAGGCCATGGCGAGCGGCAACCCGGCGTAGCCGAGACCGACGATCCCGATCGCCGCTGTGCGCTGGGCGATCCGGTCGTCGAAGGTCGTTTCGGGTGAGAGAACCTTGCTCAAGAGGCTGTGCAGGCTAGCAACGTGACTTGCCGGAACCAGTATCGGCGCAGCAGCTGAATTCCTGCACAGGGTGTCTGAGGCGTCGCTGCGATGCCGTCTGAGACGCCGCGAGCGGCTTTGCTGGTGCGGCCGTTCCTTGCGGTATAAACGCAGGGATGTCCTTCGCGGACTCGCTGCACGCGCTCTTTCGCGACAGCAACGCGATCTGGGGCTTCCTGACCGCGGCCGGAATCGTCCTTGCGCTGACGCCGGCTGTTGTCTGGCTCGCACCACGGATCGGTGGCGTCGACGACAAGGCTGACCGCCCCCGGGTTCATGGCGGCAAGCCGATTCCGCGCATCGGCGGGCTGGCGATCGTGATCGCCATCGCGGTCGCCATGGCGATCTTCGTCAAGCCCGAAGGGGTCTATCTGGGGATCCTGCTCGGCACGCTGATGGTCGCCGCGATCGGGCTGATCGACGACATCCATGGGATCAACGCAGGTCTCAAGATGCTCGGGATCGTTGTCGCGGCGCTCATTCCCGTTGCCGGCTTCGGGATGAAGTGGGAAAGCGGCGGCCTTCCGCTGGTCGGCAACTTCGATCTTGGCTGGGGCGCCTACCCGCTGACGATCTTCTGGATCGCCCTGCTTGCGAACCTCGTCAACCTGATCGACGGAATGGACGGCCTCGCCTCGGGGATCGTCGCGATCGCGTCGGGCTCCTTCGCGCTGCTGGCGGCGTCGTTCGTCAGAACGGACGCGGCGGTTCTCGCTGCAATCGTCTGCGGCGCGACGCTCGCGTTCCTTCGGCACAACTACAACCCTGCGAAGATCTTCATGGGCGACACGGGCGCGCTGGCGCTCGGCTTCGTCCTGGCGTGCGTCGCCGTCCAAGGCGTGTTGAAGACCGCCGCCACGATCGCCCTCGTCGGGCCGCTGCTCGTTCTGGCGGTGCCGATCCTCGACACCTCGTTCGTCGTGCTGAAGCGCCTGAAGTACAAGCGCTCGCCGTTTGCACCTGACCAGAACCACTTCTACCACCGCTTCATGCGGATCGGTTTCTCTCAGCGGCGCACCGCCACCTACCTCTATCTCTGGGCCTTGCTGCTGTCTGCGTACGCGATCCTCCTTCGCTTCGTGCCGCCGCGGCCGTTCGGGCAGTGGGATCTCGGCAACACGCTGATCGCGATCGCGGTCGGTCTCGTCGTCCTGGCGGCGTCGGTCTGGATGGTCTACACGCTCGAGATCCTCAAATCGCGCCACCTGCAGGTTCTGCGGCGCGGCAAGCCGGGCGAGGAGCCTGAGCGCGAGGAGGCCGCCGATCGCGCGCTCAGCGCCGGCGGGCGGCGCTAGGAGGACGCCAAACCCCTTAGAACGGAACGGCCAGCCTGAGCAGCTCGGCGGGGTCTCGGCGCCCGCGCCGCTCACGGATGGCCGGCGCCTTCTCGACCACGAGCTCGGCCGGATCTCGGAGGAAGCGCAGCCGGCCCTCGCGCTCGAGCTGCTCGTCGACTGCGCCGGGGCGGCCTTCGAAGATCGACCAGACCGGCGTCCCGAGCACGGCAGCTTCGCGGATCATCGTGCCGCCGGCCGAGACGACGAGGTCGGCCAACGCGGCGAGGCTGCGTCCATCGACGGCGCGGTCGGGCACGATCAGGGCGGGATCGAGCCGGCGCAGCGCCTGTCGCTGCTCGTCCGTCCGTGCCAGCACAGCCACCTGGGCGCCTTCGTCGAGGAGCCGCCGAAGCACGAGCGGCAGCAACTCGTTCTCGGAGCCCCCGAGGTAGAGCGCGTACGAGGGAGCCGTGCGGACGACGGCGACCACGCGTTCCCGGTCGAGCCCGAGCTCCTCGAGGACGGACTCGTCCGGCTCGAAGTCTGCCAAGTAGTACTCCTCCTTGAGACCCGGGTAGCGGACGAGCTTCGGCGGCCGGGCGCCGTAGGACGCAAGCCGCTCGGCCGGAATCGCGTCGGGCACGAGCACGCGCGTCGCGAGCCGGCAGTTGAGCTCGTGCTGCAGCCTGGCCCATTCGTAGTCGAACATCGTGGTGTTCGCGAAGCCGAGCACCCTGGCGACCGGCGGCAGGTCGGTCGAGCCGTGCGCGAGGCCGTAGTCGAACCCCTTGCCCCGGGCGAACGCGAATGCCTGCGCCGTCCGGGAGCCGGCCGCGAGCGCCTTGCCCAGCCGGCTCGCGCCGCCGTGCTGTCCCATCGCCGTGTACTGATGACCCCAGTCGTCGAGCAGCTCGGTCGTGTGTGAAAGCGGCCGCGCGGTCAAGGTCACCTCATGCCCGTCCGCCTCGAGTAGCTCGACGAGCGGGCGCAAGACGATGACGTGCGCCGGGTTCGTAACGTCTACCCAGACATGCGCCATCAGCTCGGGCGTGCGATCGAGTAGCGGACGACCTCGAGGTCACGGTACAGAGACGGCCCGTCGAGGGTCATTCCGACCTTTTCCATCACCCTACGCGAGGCACCGTTCCCGGGCATCGCGACCGCGACGACGTGATCGACGCCGCCGTCCCAGGCGGCCGCGAGCACTGCGCGGGCCGCTTCGGTCGCGAAGCCCCGGTTCCAGGCCGAGGGGACGACGTGGTATGCGAGCTCGAGCTCGGGCCCCTGCCATGCCAGCGGGAACAGCCCGACGATGCCGACCAGACGGCCGCTGTTGCGTTCCTCCAGTGCCCAGACCCCGAGGCCGTTGGCGGCCCGCCCGGCGAGGGACTCCAGCCGCTCGCGCGTCTCGTCGAGGTCTGCGCGGGCTCCTCCCGGGATGAACTGCATCGCCTTGGCGTCTCCCCAGAGCTCGTGCAGCGGCGCTGCGTCGCGCTCCGGCTCGAAGGGCCGGACGACGAGACGCTCGGTCTGAAGCGGCAGCTCGATCACACCGACTCGAAGAAGCGGGTGAGGGTCTCGCCGTAGCCCGGGGCCCTGGGAATGCTGTGGCCGGCGCCCGGGACAACGGCGCGTCGCGCTCCGAGGCGCTGCTCGAGCACGTCGGCGACGGCGTCGAAGACCGGGTTGTGTCCGCCCGTGACGACCAGCTTCGGGAACGGCGCGGCCGCCAGCTGGTCAAGCGGAATGTCCGCTTCGTGCGGTGGGCGCTCGACCATCGCCGCCCGTGTCCCAGCCTCGAGCGCGGCCGGGAGCGGGTCTGTGACGTTCAGCGAGCTGCCCACCAGCGGCAGAAAGTAGGCGAGGTATTCGCGGGGCTCGCGGGGGGCATCCCGCATCTTTGCCAGGAACTCCTCGACGGACGGATTCCCCCGCGCGATCCCAAATGCCGGCGGCTCGTTCACGGTCAATGAGCGCAGGCCGTCCGCCTGCGCCGCGGCGAGGAGCGAGATCACGCCGCCGTAGGAGTGTCCGACGAGATGGTCGCCGGGCTGCAACAGGTCGGCGATTACCTCCGCCTGGGGCTCGAAATCGGCGTAGTCGACCGGCAGGTTCGGCGGATAGCCCGGCCGATCCAGGATCACCAGCGTGTGGCGGTCGGCCAACGGCCTCAGCGATTCCCAGGTCGCGCGCCCGTTGCCGACGCTCCCGTGGACAAGGACGACCCGCGGGCCGCTGCCAACCATTTCGACGTGCATGCGCACCACGATAACCCGTGGACAACCCGTGAACAAAGTCGGTCGGAAATCGCCTGTTTTCCTGGAGAAATGGGCGGTTTTGGCTGTCACAAAGTCTGCTATGCTCGCGGCGATGGAGCCTTCCCGCCCGACGTTCGAGCCGGCGGGTGCAGGCATGCTTCTCGCCTCCACGACGGCGGCCTCAGTAGGCATCGGCGCCCTGATCGGTTGGGCCGCCGGGGATGTCGGCTACGGCATACTCGGCGGCGCCATCGTCGGAGTCCCGGCCGGAATCGTCGCGGTCTATTTCCGCTATCGGGAGGCGCTCTCGTGAGGACGACCACACTTGGCGCCCCCCGTCCGGTGCCCAGCCGCTTGTTGCCCGTCCTCGCGGGTGCAGGCGTGATCGTCCTGGCGCTGCCTGTCTTCCTCGTGGCCGGTTGGCCAACAGCCGGCTGGGTGATTGCCACGGTCGTCTGGATCGGCTACCAGGGCCTCGGCCTGCTCCTGACGCGCGTCCGACCGTCCGCGGATAACCTCGCGGCCTCAAGCGTGCTGGCGTTCGGAATGATGGGGAGGCTTCTCGGGGTGCTGGTTGTGCTCGTCGCCGTCGCGGCGTCGAACCGCACGGTCGGGCTTGCTGCCGTTCTGCTGTTCGGGGTCGCCTATACCGCCGAGCTGTCGGTCTCGATCGCCACCTACTACTCCCAGGAGCCCAAGGCATGAGGAGCCGGTGGGCACGTTTTTGGATCGCTTCGGTCGGACTGATCCTCGGCGCCGTATGGCTTCCTGCGCCCGCCCTCGCCCGCGGCCACTTCGATCCGACGACCGAGTTCGAACAGCACGACTGGATCCCGATCCACATCGGCGGGCTCGACCTTTCGATCACCAAGGCGGTGGCCTACCTCCTGATCGGAACGGCCCTTACGATCATTCTCGGAATCGTCCTGATGCGCGCGAAGCTCGCGCTCCTGCCGGATCGCCGGCAGACGATCGGCGAGGCCCTCTACGAGATCGCGCAAACCCAGATCGCCGAGCAGGGCTTGCCGTCGAAGGCGATCGGGCGCTGGTTCCCGTACGTCACGACGCTGCTCCTCTTCATCTTCGTCGTCAACCTGATCGGGTTCATCCCGTTGCCGCTAACGGGGGAGACGTGGCACGGCTTTCCCGTGTGGGGGATCTACGCGGCCACCTCGTCCCTCTCGGTCACACTTGCGCTCGCGCTGCTGACCTTCTTCTTCACGCACTTCGAGGGCATCCGCTGGAACGGGCCGGTGCGCTACTTCAAGAGCTGGGTTCCCGAGGCGCCGAAAGCCCTGCTCTTCCTGATCGTCCCGCTCGAGGTGCTCGGGCAGTTCATGCGGCTGCTCTCGCTTTCAGTTCGTCTCTTCGCCAACATGCTCGCGGGACACATCCTGATCCTCACGTTCATCGGCCTGATGTTCATCCTCGAGACGGTCGTCCTCGCACCACTCGTCATCCCGGTGGCCACCGTCTTCTACCTCTTCGAGGTCGTGATCGTGGTGGGCATCCAGGCATTTATCTTCGCGGCCCTGTCAGCCATCTACATCGGCTCGGCGATCGAGGCCGAGCACTAAGGAGGAACATGAACACGCTCTCTCTGCTCGCCGCCACCTCGGGCGACGTAACGAAGGCCGGGAAGGCGATCGGGCTTGCGCTCGGCGTCGGCCTCGGCGCGCTCGGCGCCGGGGTCGGCATCGGAAACATCTTCGGCTCGATGATCCAGTCGGTCGCCCGCCAGCCCGAGCTCAGGGGTGAGCTTCAGGGAATCCAGTGGCTGGGCTTCGCGCTGACCGAGGCCGTCGTCTTCTACGGCCTGCTCGGCTCGATCCTGGCCTACGTGCTCGTTTAGGGAATCCGATGCTGCTCGGCACGAACCCCCTGATCCAGGTCACGCCGGGGCTGATGATCTGGACGATCGTCTGCTTCCTGATCGCCCTCTTCGTGCTCAGGAAGTACGCGTTCGGCCCGATTCAGAAGTTGATCGACGACCGGCGCGAGCGGATCCGCCGCTCGCTCGACGAGGCAGACGAGGCCCGCGCGGAAGCGCGACAGCTGCTCGAGGAGCACCGCAAGCTGATCGGCCAGGCACGCGACGAGGCGGAGGACATCCGCACGACCGCGAGGCACGAGGGCGAAGCGCAGCTGCGACGTGTCAAGCAGGAGGCAGAGGCCGACCGGCAGCGTCGGCTCGATGACACGAAGCGCCAGATCGATGCCGAGACCCGCCGCGCGCTCGACGCGATCCGGGCCGAGGTCGCCGAGCTCAGCCTGATCGCGGCCGAGAAGGTGACGCGCGGCGCGCTCGACGACAAAGATCAGCGCCGCCTGATCGACGAGGCGATCGGCGAGCTGGACTTCTCGGTCCTGGAACGCAACGACTAATGGCGGTCGCCCACCGCATGTACGCGCGCGCGCTGTTCGAGGCTGCGCGCGACGAGGGCCGGCTCGAGCCGGTGCGCGAAGAGCTGGACGACTTCGTCGAGGCGCAGCGCCAGGTGCCCGAGCTGCGAGCGCTGCTCCGCAACCCGCAAATCGACCAACGCGCGAAGGCTGCCGCGCTCGAGGAGCTCCTCGGCGGCGACGAGCAGCTCGTCCGTAACTTCCTGCTGTTGCTCGCCGAGAAAAATCGCGGCGGCGAAGTCGAGGAGATCGCGCGGGAGTTCGACCGGCTCGTCGCACGCGAGCAGGGCATTCTCGACGTCGAGCTCACCACCGCCGTCGAGCTTTCCGAACACGAGGCGCGCGACGTGATCGGCCAGATCGAAAAGGCTTCCGGCCGCAAGGTGGAGGCGACGCAACGCGTCGATCCGGATCTGATCGGCGGCCTCGTCCTCCAGGTTGGTTCCCTGCGGCTCGACGCGAGCGTGCGCGGCCGCCTTGACCGGCTCCGCCAAGAACTTACGACAAGGAGATAACGCTTTGAAGCTCAGACCCGAAGAGATCACCTCGATCCTCAAGCAGCGGATCGAGCAGTACGACGTCGAGACCGACCTGGCAGAGGTCGGCAGCGTCCTCGAAGTCGGCGACGGAATCGCACGCGTCTATGGCCTCGAGAACGCCGTCTCGCTCGAGATGCTCGAGTTCGAGCACGGGGTCACCGGGCTTGCGCTCAACCTCGAGGAGGACAACGTCGGCGCGGCCCTGTTCGGCGAGTGGGAGCACGTCAAGGAGGGCGAGCCCGTCAAGCGGACGGGCCGCGTGACGAGCATCCCTGTCGGCGAGGCGTTGATCGGACGGATCGTCAACCCGCTCGGCCAGCCGCTCGACGGCCAGGGCCCGGTCGAGACGACCGAATCTCGCCCGATGGAGTTCAAGGCACCGGGCGTCGTCGACCGCCAGCCGGTGAAGGAACCGCTGCAAACGGGCATCAAGGCGATCGACGCCATGATCCCGATCGGCCGCGGTCAGCGCGAGCTGATCATCGGCGACCGCGGCACGGGCAAGACGGCGATCCTCGTCGACACGATCCTGAACCAGCGCGGCCAGGACATCGTCTGCGTCTACGTTGCGATCGGGCAGAAGGAGTCGACCGTCGCGCAGGTCTACGAGCGCCTCAAGGACGCAGGGGCGATGGACTACACGATCATCGTCACCGCCGGCGCCGCCGAGGCCGCCCCGATCAAGTGGATGGCGCCGTACGCGGGCTGCGCGATGGGCGAGTATTTCCTCTACAAGGGCCAGCATGCGCTCTGCATGTACGACGACCTCTCGAAGCACGCTGACGCCTACCGGCAGATGTCACTGCTGCTGCGGCGGCCGCCAGGTCGAGAGGCGTACCCGGGCGACGTCTTCTACCTCCACTCGCGGCTGCTCGAGCGGGCCGTGAAGCTCTCCGACGAGCTCGGCGGCGGCTCGCTGACGGCGCTGCCGATCGTCGAGACACAGGCCGGCGACGTGTCCGCCTACATCCCGACGAACGTGATCTCGATCACGGACGGCCAGATCTTCCTCGAGTCCGAGCTCTTCTACTCGGGTGTCCGTCCCGCGATCAACGTCGGTATCTCGGTTTCTCGCGTCGGCGGCAATGCGCAGACGAAGGCGATGCGATCGGTCGCCGGAAGGCTGAAGCTCGACCTCGCCCAGTACCGCGAGCTCGAGGCGTTCTCCCAGTTCGGGTCCGAGCTCGACCCCGCGACGCAGAAGACGCTGGCGCGAGGCCAGCGGATGGTCGCGACGCTGAACCAGCCGCAGTACCAGCCCTGGGCGCTCGAAGAGGAGGTCGCAGCGATCTTCGCCGGCAACGAAGGCTTTCTCGACGATATTCCGGCCGACCAGGTGCAGCGTTTCCAGGACGAGCTGCGCGAACACCTGCGCACGGAGGGCTCGATCTACCAGGCGATCCGGGACGACAAGGTGCTCTCGGACGAAGTGGAGAAGAAGCTCGGCAAGGAGATCGAGAAGTTCGCCGGGACGTTCGCCGTGAAGGACTCGTCGCCGGTCGCCTAATGGCCACCGTCCAGGACCTGAAGCGGCGGATCCGCTCCGTCGGCAACACGCAGAAGATCACGAAGGCGTTCGAGCTCGTCGCCTCGGCACGCCTTCGAAGGGCGGAGTCGCGCATCGAAGCGATGCGGCCGTACGCCGACCGAATGCTCGAGCTGATGGGCATCACCGCCCAGGCAGCGGGTTCGGTACGGCTGCCGCTACTCGAGCGCAGGGAAGAGGTCACGCGCGTCGTGCTCCTTCCGATCACCGCCGACCGGGGCCTGGCAGGCGCCTTCAATGCGCAGGTCTTGCGGCGGGCGTTCGCGCTCGAACGGGAGCTGCGTGGACAGGGGGTCGAAGTGAAGTGGCTGGTCGCCGGCCGCCGGGGCCGGTCGACCCTCACCTTCCGCGGGTACGAGCTGATCCAGGGCTGGCAAGGGTTCAGCGAGCGTCCCGAGTACGGAGACGCGCAGGCGATTGCCAGGCGGGCGGCCGAGCTTTACGCGAATCACGAGGTCGACCGCGTGGTCGTCGTGTACAACCGCTACAAGTCGCCGCTCGTCCAGCTGGTCACAGTCCAGGACCTCCTGCCGATTCCGGAAAAGCTGATCGAGGGCAGCGAAGAGCAAGCCGAGCAAACGGAGCTTCGCAGCGACTTCATCTACGAGCCCGAACCGGAGCAGATCCTCGAACGGCTCCTGCCCGTCTACGTCGAGACGGAGCTCTACCGGGCCCTGCTCGAGTCCGCGGCCTCGGAGCAGGGTGCCCGCGCGACCGCGATGCGCAGCGCCTCGAAGAACGCCGGCGAGTTGATCTCCAACCTGACCCTGGCGATGAACCGCGCCCGCCAGGCGGAAATCACGCAAGAAATCCTGGAGGTTGTCGCCGGCGCCGACGCCTTGACGGCCTAACTAGAGCCGGGCCGACGCGTCTATACGCCTGTAGCCGGGTAATCCCTGCCCAGCTATATTCCGAACACCTGTGGCGACGACCGAGCAGCAAAAGAGCGAGCTCGTCGGCTCACAAGCCGGACTTGCGTCTGCGATCGCGGTCGAGTCGCACGGCGAGCTCGGCGAGCTGGAGCAGGTCCGCGCCCGCGGCTACTGGGAACAGGTCTGGCGTCGCTTCCGGCGTGACAAGGTTGCAATCGGCAGCGGCGTCTTCATCATCCTGCTCGTCATCACCGCGATCATCGGCGGGCCGATCGCCGCGCACTACCTGGGGCACGGCGTCAACGACTTCAACCAGAACGCCGGCCAGGCTGGCATCAACCAGGTTCCGGTCGGCCCTCTCTCTCACGTCGCCTGTAGCGGGTTCGCGATCCCGCCTGCGGACTGCGTTGCCCACCCGCACGCGCACCAGCTCTACATCCTCGGCGCCGACGGAGTCCTTGGCTACGACGAATTCCTGCGCCTGCTCTACGGTGCCCGGGCGTCGCTCGAGGTCGCCATTCTCTCGACGCTTGGTGTGATGATCATCGGCATCCTTCTGGGCACGCTCGCGGGCTACTACCGCGGCTGGATCGACACGGCCATCTCGCGTGTGATCGAGCTGACGATGGTCTTCCCGGCGCTGCTCTTCATCATCGCCCTCAGCGCCACCGTCGGCCCGCGTATCAACCACATCACCTTCGGGATCTTTCCCCAGGGGGTGATAACGCTTGTCCTTGTCTTCACCCTGCTTGGCTGGTTCTACCCAGCCAGGATCATGCGGGCGCAGGTGCTTTCGCTTCGGGAGAAAGAGTTCGTCGAGGCGGCGCGGATGATCGGCGCCAGCGACAGCCGAATCATGCGCTCGCACATCGTCCCGCACCTGGTCGCCCCGATCATCGTCTACGCGACGCTGACGATGGCCACGTACATCCTCCTCGAGGCGAGCCTCTCCTTCCTCGGGCTCGGCATCAACCCCACTACGCCGACGTGGGGCAACCTGCTGTCGACGGCGCCGCAGTACTACCTGACGCAGCCCTGGCTGATGCTTTGGCCGGGCCTGGCGATCCTGCTCACGACCCTCGCCTTCAACCTGCTCGGCGATGGTATGCGGGACGCGTTCGACCCGAAGTCAGCTCGGTAAGAGGCCGCTTTCGACGAACGAGCCGGGTCAAGACGGCCGCACGGGCAAAGCCCGCACGGCCTCTAGGCGGCGCCGCCAAGTCGGCGCCTTCGGATCCCAAGTCAGCGCAGACAGCGCTGCTGCGGAAATCACTCCCGCTCGCGCTAACCAAACGTACACCGGAACGTCAAAGAGACCGTGCAGATCTTCTGCGGCCGGTCTATTGTCCCGGCCTGTTTTCAGCGGAAAGGAGTCAGATGTATAAGCGACTGACGCTTTCGCTCGCCATGTTGGCGATCGGAGCGGCGATGCTGGCTGCCTCAGGCATCGCGAGCACGGGGAGCGCTCACAAGCAGAGCTCGCCCCAGGCCAAGAAGGGCGGCATTCTCAAGGCCTCCCTCTTCGCCGGGATCGAGAACATCGATCCGCAGCGCTCGTACTACGTCCCAGAGTCGCAGTACGAGTGGCTGACGCAGCGTCCGCTGCTCAACTTCGCCCATGCGGAGGGCGCACGCGGCTACCGCCTCCTCAACGAGGGCGCGAGCAGCTACACCGTCTCGCCTAACGGCCAGACGTACACGTTCCACGTCCGGCACGGAATGAGGTTCAGCGACGGTTCGGCCGTCACGTCGGCGAACTACAAGCACACGCTGCTGCGCATCCTCAACCCGAACGTCGGCTCGCCGATCGCATCGTTCCTGACCGACCCGGCGTCGGTGAACATCCGCGGCGCGATTGCGTACAACACGACCGGCAACGGCTCGGTCAGCGGCATCGTCACGCCGAACAAGTACACCCTGGTTCTGAAGCTCGTGAAGGCGAATGCGCTCCTTCCGACGCTGATGGCGATGATCGAGACCGGCGCCACGCCGACCAGCTTCCCGATGAAGCCGATCACGTCGCCGAAGAACGTCGTCTCGGCCGGGAAGTACTACGTCTCCAGCTACACGCCCGATCGCTCGATCTCGGTCCGGCTGAACAAGTTCTACAAGCCGGCCGGCGCGGTGCCCTATCCGGGCAACGTGAGCGGGATCGACTACTCAATCGGGATCCAGCAGGACCAGGCGCTGCTGCTCACCAAGCAGGGCAAGCTCGACTGGCCGGCGGACGGTCTCTCGTCCACGGCTTGGGGCCCGCTCTTCGCGCAGTACGGAACGAAGGGCCGCGCCCGCGTGTTCGCGACCTCGGTCGTCGACTACGTGACCATGAACAACTCGAAGGGCGTCTTCGCGAACGCGACGGCCCGCAAGGCCGTTGAGTACGGCATCAACCGGAAGTCGCTCGTCAAGATCCGCGGTCCGCGGGCCGGCTCGCCGCAGTGCTCGATGCTGACGCCGGCGATCCCGGGCTACAAGAAGTGCAGCCTGTACCCGCTGGGCAAGCAGGACCTGGCCAAGGCTCGCAGCCTGGCGCAGGGTCACACGGGGCACATCAACTACTGGTACACCGCCTCGACGCTCGGCACGCAGATCCAGCACCTCGCCGCGTCGCAGCTGAACGCGATCGGCTTCAACAACATCGACACGAAGCCGTTCCAGAGCGGTCTCTTCACCGCGCTCGGCAAGAAGGGCAACGACTACGACTTCGCGATCGTCGGCTGGCAGGCCGACTTCCCGGATCCGTACGACTACATCAACAAGCTCTTGTCGGGTGACACGATTCAGGACGTGCAGAACAACAACACGGCCTACTTCAACAACCCGACGGCGAACAAGCTGATGCGCAGTGCGGCTCAGCTGCGTGGAGCGAAGCGCTTCTCCACGTACGGCAACCTCGATAATCAGATCCAGAAGACGTGGTCGCCGACGGCTCCGATCGACAACCGGAACGACCGCGAGTTCTTCTCCTCGCGCGTCGACACGTCGACGGTCAAGACGTCACCCGTCTACGAGATCGACCTCGGCCGGATCGCCCTCAAGTAAGGGCTTTCTGACCGATGCAGGAATGACGACGAGGCGCCGATCCCACACTAGGGTCGGCGCCTCGCTGTCTTCGTACAAGGTAAGCTCTTCCTCCACGGTAGGGGCGGCGCGATGATTCGGTACCTGATCAGGCGAGTTCTTTGGGCGATCGTGCTGTTCGTCGTCGTCACCCTGGTCACGTACGTGATCTTCTTCCTGGTCCCGAACGACCTGGCCGCCAAGGTGGCCGGACAGGGATCGAGCCAGGAGGCGCGCGCGCGGGCGATCCACCACCTAGGGCTCGACCGCCCCGTCTACGTCCAGTACGGGAAGTTCATGTGGGCGCTGGTCAAGCCTGTCCCGGTGCATGTCGGCTCCGTACCGGTGTTCGTGCGCCCGCAGGGCAACCTCGGCTACTCATACATTCGCGCGACCCCGGTCAACGAGCTGATCAAGTCAGCGGCTCCGGTGACGGGCTCGCTCGTCTTCGGAGGCGTCATCGTCTGGCTGTTGATCGCGCTCCCGATCGGGATCCTCTCTGCCTTACGACCGCGCTCGGTCATGGATAGGGCGTCAATGACGTTCGTGCTGGTCGGGATCTCCGCCCACCCGATCTGGATCGGGCTGATCTTCGCCTACGTCTTCGGGTTCAGGCTGGGCTGGTTCCCGATCTCCAACTACTGCAACTTCTTCAACCACGCAGGCGGCTGCGGCGGCCCGGTTCAGTGGGCTTACCACTTGATCTTGCCGTGGATCACCTACGCGATCCTCTTCGCGGCCCTTTACGCGCGCATGATCAGAGCGAACGTGATGGAGGCGATGACCGAGGACTACGTGCGGACCGCGCGCGCCAAGGGCGCGCCCGAGCAGCGGGTCCTGCGCTCGCACGTCCTTCGCAACGCCTTGCTACCGGTCGTGACGATGCTCGGCATGGACATCGGCGTCGGTCTCGGCGGTGCGGTCTTCACCGAGACGATCTACAACCTGCCGGGGCTCGGCAAGCTGATCCTGCGGGCAATCGGCGAGACCGACTTACCGATCGTCATGGGCGTGGTGGTGTTCGCTACCTTCGCGATCATCGTCTTCAACCTGATCATTGACCTGCTCTACGCCTGGATCGATCCAAGGATCCGGCTCAGTTGATGGCGCCTGAGCGGAAGCTGAGGAGGGCGTAGCTTGGCCCTCCTCGAAGTCAACGATCTCAAGACGTACTTCCAGACCGACGATGGAATCGTCAAGGCGGTCGACGGCGTCAGCTTCAGCGTCGAAAAGGGCAAGACGCTCGGGATCGTCGGCGAGTCCGGCTCGGGGAAGAGCGTCACCTGCCTGACGATCATGGGCCTGAACGACCGCAAGAACACGATCACGAGCGGTGAGGCTCTGTTCAACGGCGAGAACCTGTTGACTGCCGGCTCGCGGCGCCTGCGCGAGATCCGCGGCAACGACATGGCCATGATCTTCCAGGACCCGATGACGTCGCTGAACCCGGTCCACTCGATCGGAACTCAGCTGATCGAGGCGGTCCAGCTTCATCGCGACGTCTCCAAGAAGGCCGCGCGCGCACGCGCCGTCGAGCTGCTGAAGGCCGTCGGAATTCCGCGCGCCGAGCGGCGCGCAGACGACTACCCGCACCAGTTCTCAGGCGGGATGCGCCAGCGCGTGATGATCGCGATGGCGCTCGTCAACGACCCGGACCTTCTGATCGCCGACGAGCCGACGACTGCGCTCGACGTGACGACGCAGGCCCAGATCATGTTGCTGCTCACGAACCTGCAGGAGGAATTCGGCAGCGCGATCATCGTGATCACGCACGACCTCGGTGTCGTCGCCGAGTCGGCGGACGACGTCCTCGTCATGTACGCGGCCGAGGTCGCAGAGCAGGCGCCCGTCGAGAAGCTCTTCAGGCGTCCGTTCCACCCGTACACGTGGGGCCTGCTCGGTTCGCTGCCGAGGCTGGACACCGATCTCGAGCGCCTCGTCCAGATCCCCGGACAGCCTCCGTCGCTGCTCCGGCCGCCGAACGGGTGCCGCTTCCATCCGCGCTGCCCATACGTTATGGACAAGTGCAAGCAGATCGACCCGCCGCTCGTGCCGATCTCTGACGATCCCGCCCACCTGCAGGCCTGCCATCTGGACGAGACGACGAAGGACCGCGAGGCGGCCAAGTTGCTCGAAACCACGATGGCTCAGGCAATCTAAAGCACCCATGGCCGAAGACCTCCTCGTCGTAGACGACGTCAAGAAGCACTTCCCGGTCACCCGCGGGATCATCTTTCAGAAGCAGGTCGGCGCCGTGAAGGCGGTCGACGGCGTCAGCTTCTCCGTCAAGTCGGGCGAGACGCTCGGGATCGTCGGCGAGTCCGGTTGCGGGAAGTCGACGCTCGCACGCTGCATCATGCGGCTGTTCGACATCACCGACGGCACGATCGTCTTCGACGGTCGCGACATCACGAAGCTCTCGCGCACGAACATGCGGCCGATCCGGCGGGAGATGATGATGATCTTCCAGGATCCGTACGCGTCGCTGAATCCCCGCAAGCGCGTCGGCCAGATCGTGGGCGAGGCGCTCGAGGTGAACAAGGTCGGCACCGCCTCGGAGACGAAGCGCCGCGTGCAGGAGCTCCTCGAAGTGGTCGGCCTCAACCCCGAGCACTACAACCGCTTTCCGCACGAGTTCTCAGGCGGCCAGCGCCAGCGGATCGGCGTCGCGCGAGCGCTCGCCATCAACCCGAAGCTGATCGTCTGTGACGAGCCGGTCTCGGCGCTCGACGTCTCCGTGCAGGCTCAGATCCTCAACCTGCTCGAGGACCTGCAGCAGGACTTCGGGCTGACGTACATCTTCATCGCCCACGACCTCAACGTCGTCCGCCACATCTCGGACCGCGTGCTCGTCATGTACCTCGGCAAGGTCGTCGAGCTCGCGCCGAAGCTGGAGCTCTACGAGCAGCCCAAGCATCCCTACACGGGAGCGCTGCTTTCGGCCGTTCCGATCGCCGATCCCGAGCGCGGTCGCGCCCGGCAGCCGATCGTGCTCGAGGGCGACGTTCCGAGCCCGCTCAATCCGCCGAGCGCCTGCAACTTCCATCCTCGCTGCCCGCGCTTCCAGGCGGGGCACTGCGACGTGGTCGATCCACCGCTCTATCCCTTCGGCGACGGGCATATCGCCGCGTGCCACTATCCGCTCGAACGCTGGCCTCTCGCTGCGGACGAGTTCAGGAAGCCGGCAGCAGGCCACCCGCCGGCTGAGCCCACACCTGTCTCGTAGGGTTCTGACGTAATGTGGCTTCCGGCTCTGCGCCGGTTCGCACTGCTGGTGGGCGCGATCGGTGGGGGAACGGTGATCGTGTCGGTCGTCCTCGGGCTACTGCTCGGCGCGTCGATCCCGCGTTCGATCGCGCTCGGGTACTACCTCGTCGGCTCCTTCCTGCTGCTCGCAGCTTTCTTCTTTGGCAACCGGGGGCCGGTTCGGCAGCGAAGCGACGACGATCAGGCCGGTTTGCTCTCCCGTCCGCGCGGGCGCCGGGTTCGCTGGGCGACCCGGGAGGAAACCGAAGAAGCGATCAATTCGTCGGCCCTTTTCGTCGTGCTCGGGCTCCTGCTCATCTTTCTGGGGCTCGTTTCCGATAACAGGCACGCACTGTTTTAGAAGCTAAGACTCTTCCATCAATTTGCC
>DATFXA010000009.1:0-3067 GCA_035258645.1 Gaiellaceae bacterium | reverse complement strand
GCTCTTCAACGCGGGCGCCGGCTCGGCAGACCTGAGTGGCCACAAGGTCGTCTACCGATCCGGCGCCGGCACGAGCGACGTCACGCTGGCGACGATCCCCGAGGGGACGATCCTGGGCGCGGGTGCCTTCTACCTGCTGAGCGGCAGCAGCTATGCGGGCCCAAAGCCCGCCGACCAGGCCTTCTCGGCCGGCCTCTCAGCAACCGCCGGAGGCGTCGGGCTGCGCGACCACAGCGGCACGCTCCTCGACTCGGTCGGGTACGGCACGGCGACGAACGCCTTCGTCGAGTCGCATGCGGCGCCCGCCCCTCCGGCAACCGCCGTGCCGGGCTCGAGCGACATCCGGCTGCCCGACGGTGCCGACACCGACGACAACAGCGGCGACTTTAGGATCTCCGCTACGCCGACGCCGGGAGCGCCGAATGCCGGCTAGGCGCCTGCGGTCTCGGCCTTGTGCAGCCCGCGCAGGGCCCAGACAGCGAAGGCGGCTGCAAGCAGGGCCGCAGCAGCGAACGCCGCCGCCACCTCGGTCGGCGACCCTGCGAGGAAGCCACGGCCCGCCTCGACCACGCGCGTGACCGGATTGACGACCGCGATCGCATGGATCCAGCCGGTCAGGAGGGTCAGCGGCACGTAAACCGGAGCGAAAAAAAGAATGAGGAAGACGGGGAGCTGCATCACCGGGCCTGCCTGCATCGTGCGAAGGCGCATCGCCACCCCGGTCGCCCAGAGCACAGCGGCGACGTTGATGAGCGCGGCAAGCGCGTAGAGGCCGAAGAGGTCGACTCCGTTACCGCCGACGTGCATCCCGACCGCCAGCGCAATCACGGTGAGGATCGTCGCGGTCGCCAGCCAGCGGCCGAGCGCGGCCAACGCGTAGCCAAGCACGATTCCGGTCCGGTTGGGCGCCGCAAGCAGGAGCCTCCGAGCGAAGCCGCTCTCGAAGTCGCGGGCGATGCCAAAGCCGGTGAATACGCCGCCGAAGGCCGCCGACTGCAGCAGAACGAACACGTACTGGAAGGCGGTGTAACCCTGGGGGTAATCGAAGCCCGGCACGTCCCGGATCCGCGACAGCCCGCCCGCGAACGCCGTGAAGAAGAAGAGCGGGAAGAGCAGCGAGGGTACGAACAGGGACGGGTTCGTGAAGACGTTGTGGAGCGTCCGCCAGGCGACTGCGCGGGTAACGGCCAGAGTTCTCACGTTCTCGACATCCTCACGCGGAGCGCTCCGCTCGCCAGCACTAATGCAAAGACTGCGATCGCGGTCGCGATCCCGAAGCCGAGCGCGAGCGCCTGACCGTCCCAGCCGGTGATGATCAGACTGCGAACGCACTCGAGCAGGTAAGAGACGGGGTTGATGGTCGCAACGTCGCGGAACCAGGTCGTTTCGATCAGGTTCCTCGGGATGTTCATCGAGGACAGAAAGAGGAAGACGAAGAAGGCTGGGAAAAGGCTCTGGACAGCCTCCCCGGAGCCCGTGCGTAGCGCCGCGAATACTCCGAGTGCTCCGAAGCCGAGGAAGACAAGAATCGCGAAGGCCAAGATCACGAGCACACCGGCGGGACCCGAGGCGAGCCGAACGCCGACAATGAATCCGACGATCAGGTAGACGGCTGCCTGGACGACCGCCATCGTGACCACGCCGCCGAGCTGGCCGGCGAGCAGCGCGATGCTCCGCATCGGCGTCAGTGAGAGCCGGTTGAGGAAACCCGTCTGGATGTCGCGGGCGAGGTCGGTCCCGGCGTTCATCGTGGCAAACAGCGCGCCCTGGATGAACGGAACCGCCAGCGCGAAGGCGAGGAACGAGTTGGTCGGGAAGCCGGGCAGCCGTGTCTCAGCCTTGAGCCCACCCGAGTTCACGGCAAGCAACAACAGCGGAAAGACGAGCGGCGCGACGACGTTCGCCGGCTGCCGCACAGTCCGGACGACCGAACGGCGGGCGAGCAGATAGACCTGGTCTGCGAGAACTCCCACGTTTGGCTCAGGCAGGCTCTGCGGCGAGCTCGCCGCGCGGCGGCGGCGTTTCCTGTTCCTCTTCGTCCGCGCCTTCGAGCGAGCGGCCGGTCTTCGCGAGAAAGACGTCGTCCAGAGTCGGCTGGTGAATCTGCAGGTTCTCGACCTCGATCCCGGCGGCGTCCAGCGCACGGACGATGTCCGCCAGGTCGGTGTCGCCGGGCCGCAACCGAACCGCGACGCCCCTTACGGACCCGCATTCATCGCCGAATCCGGCGAGCACGTCGGCCAGCTTGGCCGCCTCCTCAGGGTCCTCGGGAGTCGCCTCGACAGTGGGACGGCCAACCTCGGCCTTCAGTTCCGCGGTCGTCCCCTCCGCGACGATGTGACCATGGTCGATGATCCCGACCCGGTCGGCGAGGACGTCCGCCTCCTCGAGGTACTGGGTGGTCAGGAAGACGGTCACCCCGTCCTCCCGCGCCAGCCGCGCCACCTCCTCCCAGAGAGCCGTCCGGCTCTGGATGTCGAGCCCGGTCGTGGGCTCGTCGAGAAAGAGCACGCTCGGACGGTGAACGAGCGCCATGGCGAGATCGAGGCGGCGCTTCATCCCGCCTGAGTAGCCTCGGACCTTTCGGTCGGCCGCGTGCGTCAGCCCGACGCGCGCGATCAACTCGTCGGCCCGCTGGTTCCGCTCGCCGCGAGGCAGCGCCTGCAGCGAGGCCTGCAGCCGGAGATGCTCGCGCCCGGTGAGCAGCGGATCGAGCGCCGCCTCCTGCAACGCGGCGCCGATCGCCGCGCGCACCTGCGGGCCCTCGTGCACGACATCGTGGCCGGCCACACGCGCCGTGCCCGACGTCGGCGGCAATAGCGTCGTCAGCATGTGAACGGTCGTCGACTTGCCGGCGCCGTTCGGACCGAGGAAGCCGTAGATCTCGCCGGGGGTGACCCCGAGGTCGATGCCGTCGACGGCGCGCGGGCCGTTCTTGAACTGCCTGACGAGCTCGGTTGCCTCGATCGCGAAGTCACGCATCGACGTCGAAGGCTATCCAAATGCTTGATGTTGTCAAATACCTAGTGCTTCAAGTAAGATGGCGCTGTGACCGTGCAGGCAAAGC
>DATFXA010000008.1:0-8524 GCA_035258645.1 Gaiellaceae bacterium | reverse complement strand
GCGGATCTGCCAGCGACGCTCCGACTCGGTGTCGCCGTCGTAGATTGCGGCTCGGAGCTTTGGGAGGCGGAAGGTCGAGAGCGAGCGGAGCTGGTCCTGCGCCAGCGCCTTGGTCGGGTAGAGGTAGAGCGCGCGCTGTTTTGGCTCACGGGCGATCGCGTCGAGGACAGGCAGGTTGAAGGCGAGCGTCTTGCCGCTCGCGGTTCCGGTGGTGACGACGAGGTGCTCGCCGCGGGCGGCTGCATCCCAGGCGGCGCGCTGGTGGGTGTAGAGGTTTTCGATCCCCCGGGCGGTTAGCGCCTCCCGCACCCGCGGGTGCAGTTCGTCCGGGAGCGGCGCGAGTCGGGCTTCGCGCGCCGGTTCCGTGTTGACGTAGGCGATCTCCTCGCCCTGGAGGAGATCGCCCCAGGAGCCTGTCGTCACGCTCATCGTCGTGCTCGCAGTGCTACGACGTGCGGATAGTCCCGGCTTCCGAGCTCCTCGAACTGGTCGATTCGGAAGCCCGCGTCCAAGAACGCTCCCAGGAGGGCAGCGAGAGGCAGATGCACTGCGCCGACCTTGGCGCGAATGCCTTCGGGGTTGGCGACGCCTGGAGCCGACTCGTCGTAGCGCCCGGCCTGGCGGTAGCCCGGGTGCAGCTCCGGCACGCCCTCTCCGGCGAGGAAGACCGAATGCGGGCCCATGAAGCACGGATGGCCGCCGATGTAGACGAGCGGCGCCTCCCGCCTGAGTACGCGTGCGGTCTCGCTCATCGCCGCAGCGAAGTCGTCGATATCGATGTGCGTTTGGCTGGACACTGCGGCGTCGAAGGACTCGTCGTCGAAGGGGAGCTCTGTTGCGGATCCGCGGACGACCTCGAGACCGCGGCCGCGAGCGCTCTCGAGCATGTCCTCGGAGAGGTCGACGCCCACTGCCGACCAGCCGAGCTCTGCGACGGCCTCGGTCGCCAGACCGGTCCCGCAGCCGACGTCGAGACAGCGGCCCTCGCCGCGGCCGAGCAGCCGTTCGAGGACATCGAGCTCGTCCGGCGGGAGCGTCGGGCGGAAGTGCCGGTACCAGTCGGCGACGCCGTCATACCGCGCGAGACTCATGCCGTCGATGCTAGCCAGGCATGCTCCCGGCGCCGGAAGCGGTTTCAGCCGCCTAGTCGGAAGCATTCTGCGCCCGAAGGCAAGTAACAGACTGTTCCGAAGTTCGACGCGTCCGCAGAGGCCAACGCGTCCGATGGTTCAGCCGTTTTTCCAAGTAACAGGCTGTTACTAAGTCTGCGTCTTGCAGGGCCTTGACCGCGCTGGCTTCGCTAGCCTGGGTGCACCGGGGTGCCCGCCAGGGCTGAGATCACACCCGCGAACCTGATCCGGGTAATGCCGGCGAAGGGAGAGAGTTGACGCCACGCTGTTTGACGATCGCGACCTCCGATTCCGGCGGCGGCGCCGGGATCCAGGCCGACCTGAAGGCCTTTGCCGCGGCCGGGTGCCACGGGACGTCGGCGCTCGTGGCGCTGACGGCGCAGAACACGGTTGGGGTGAGCGCGATCCACGAACTGCCGCGCGAGTTCGTTCTTGCGCAGCTCGAGGCGGTGTTCGACGACATCGGCGTCGATGCTGCGAAGACTGGGATGCTGTTCTCGCGCTTCCTGATCGAGACGGTCGCGGACTTTCTCGAGGAGCATCCAGTCCCGCTGGTCGTCGATCCCGTCATGGTGGCGAGCTCCGGCGCGCGGCTGCTCCAGGACGACGCGGTCGAGACGCTCGTCGAGCGGCTATTCCCTCTCGCCACCGTCGTGACGCCGAATCTTGCGGAGTCGGACGTTCTTGTCGGAGGCCCGGCTTCGAAGGAGGCCCGTGCCGAGCGGATCCATGACCTCGGGGCCGCGGCCGTGGTCGTCACAGGCGGCCACGGCGACCCGGTCGACCACTTCTTCGACGGTATGGAGCACATCGAAATCCCGGTAGAGCGGCACGCCGTTGCGGCCACGCATGGCGCGGGGTGCACCCATTCGGCCACCCTCTGCGCCGGGCTGGCCCGGGGTCTGACCCCGGCCCGGGCTGCGGAGGCCGCAGCCGAAGCGGCCTCGGCTGCTGTGGCCAACGGCCTTGCCGAGCTCGGCGCCGGCGAAGGCCCCGTCGACGTTCTCGACCTGAAGGAGGCTCGTGAGCACGACCGAGACCACGCTCTCGACCGGCGCTGACCTCGCGGCGATCCGCGCGCGCAAGCCGCTCGTCCACCAGATCACCAACTACGTGGTCATGAACGAGACCGCGAATGCGACGCTCGCGCTTGGCGCGCTGCCGGTCATGGCGCACGCGCGCGAGGAGGTCGAGGAGATGGCCGCCATCGCCGGCGCACTCGTGCTCAACATCGGCACCCTCTCGCCGCATTGGGTGCAGGCGATGGTCGCTGCCGGCCACGCGGCGAACGCCGCGGGCGTCCCGGTTGTGCTCGATCCCGTGGGAGCCGGCGCCACGAGGTACCGGACCGAGACCGCACAGATGATCCTGCTCGAGCTCGACGTCGCGGTCGTGCGCGGGAACGCTGCAGAGATCGCGACGCTCGCCGGTCGGGAGGCCGAGATCCGGGGCGTCGAATCGATCGGTGCGAGCGACAGCGCCGCCGCTCTTGCCCGCGCCGCGGCGCGGGAGCTGGGGACCGTCGCCGCTGTCACGGGCGCCGTCGACCAGGTCTCAGACGGCGACACGACGGTCGGAATCGCAAACGGTAATCCCCTGCTCGCTAGGATCACAGGATCGGGATGTATCGCGACTGCGATCACCGGCTCCTTCCTCGCCGTCCGTGCGGACGCGCCGTTGGCCGCGGCCGCAGAGGCCCTGGTCGCGCTTGGTGTCGCCGGTGAAGACGCGGCTCGCGATGCCCAAGGCCCCGGCTCGTTCCACGCCGCGCTCTACGATGCGCTCGACGGGCTCGATCCCCAGACCATCGACGGTAGGGCGAAGCTGACGTGATCCTCCACGCGATCGTCGATGACCTCCGGGTGGCGCGCCGCGCGATCGACGGCGGCGCGACGCACGTGCAACTGCGCCTGAAGAATCTCACCACCGCCGAACTGATCGCCCAGGGTCGACCCTTTCGCGACCTCTGTGCGTCCAGCGGAGTGACCTTCGTCGTCAACGACGATGTCGACGCGGCGGTCGCGCTCGAAGCCAACGGCGTCCATCTCGGACGCGAGGACGACGGTTTCGAGCGCGCCCGCGAGGCCGGCCTGATCGTGGGCCTCTCCGCTCAGACCGTCGAAGAGGCCGTCGCCGCCGACAACGAGCATCCCGACTACCTCGGCGCCGGCCCGGTCTGGGCGACGCCGGTGAAGCCCGGCGTCCCGGCGCTGGGCCTCGACAGCCTGGCTCACCTGTGCGAAAGCGTGGCCTCGCCGGTCGTCGCGATCGGCGGCATCGACGCCACCAAGGCGGCCCTCTGCATCGACGCCGGCGCGGTCGGTGTCGCGGTCGTCCGTGCGTCGACGGACACCGCGGCCGTTCGCACAGCGCTCGAGCGTGCGGCTGTCTGAGCTCGGCGAGCTGGGCCTGCTCGCAGAGCTCGAACGTCGCGGACTCGCCGAAGAGATCGAAAACGACGCGGTCGAGCTCGAGCCCGGGCTCGTCGCCACGCAGGATTCGCTCGTCGAAGGCGTGCACTTCCGGCTCGACTGGCTCTCCTGGCGCGAGCTCGGCTTTCGCGCCGCAGCGGTCAACATCAGCGACCTGGCCGCCTCGGGGGCGCGACCCGAGGCGCTCCTCGTCAGCCTCGGCGTACCGGGTGAGACCACGCTTGACGATGTTCTCGAGCTCTATGCCGGAATCGCCGAAGCCGGCGTGCCCGTCAGGGGCGGCGACACGACCGAGGCAGCGCCGGCGTTCGTGACGGTGACGGCGATCGGACGATCCGAGCGCGTACCGGGCCGGTCGGGTGCTCGGCCCGGCGACGAGCTGGTTGTCAGCGGCCCGTTGGGCGCCGGGGGTGCTGCCTTCCGTGCACAGGGCTACGTCCCTCCGCCGCTGCGGGTCGAAGACGGAGTCGAGCTCGCGCGCACGGCTCACGCGATGCTCGACCTCTCGGACGGTCTCGCCGGCGACGCAGAGCGCATCGCCGCCCGCTCCGGGTGTCGGCTCGTCATCGAGCTCGACGAAGTTCCGCTCGCGCCGGGGGCGAGGTACGAGGACCTCGCCTTCGGCGAGGACTACGAGTTGCTGGCCGCCACGCCCGAGCCGGGGCACTACACCGTGATTGGCCGCTGCGAGCCGGGCAGCGGGGTCGAAATCCGGCAGGAGGGCAAGCCCGTAGCCCTATCCGGGTGGGAGCATTTTCGCTTGCGCTGAGCGCGCAGAGCCGTGAAGGTAACCGGCGATGATCGGCTTCATCGCCAGGCGGATCGTCTGGGCCTTCGTGATGGCGGCCATGATCACCCTGTTCACCTTCATCATCTTCTTCATCATCCCGACGGACACGCGCTCGACCCTGTCGGGGAACGGGAACCTCGATCCGACCCTCGCCGGTCAGTTCCACAGCAGGGACAAGCCCGTCACCACGCAGTACGTCATCTTCCTCGACCACCTCGTGGTCCACGGCGACCTTGGCCGCTCGATCCGCTCAGGCGCGCCGGTGCGGGACGCGATCCTGCGTGCACTACCCGTGACGGCATCACTTGTCGCCGGCGGCGTGATCATCTGGCTCCTGATCGCGTTCCCGATCGGGATCCTCTCGGCCTTACGGCCGCGCTCACTGCTCGACAAAGGGCTGATGGTGGTGGTGCTGTTCTGCGCCTCGGCCCATCCGATCTGGCTCGGCCTGGCGCTCTCGTATCTCCTCGGGTACAAGCTCCACGTCTTCCCGCTGTCGGGCTACTGCAACATGTTCGGCAAGGCGACTTTCTGCGGCGGCCCGACGCAGTGGACGTACCACCTGCTCCTGCCCTGGTTCACCTTCGCATGCCTGTACGCGGCCCTGTACGCCCGGATGATCAGGGCGAGCATGCTCGAGTCGATGAACTCGGACTATGTTCTGACGGCGCGGGCCAAGGGCGCCGGAACGGGGCAGATCGTCCGCCACCACGTGCTGCGCAACGCGATGCTGCCGGTCGTCTCGATGATGGGCATGGATCTCGGGCTGGCGTTCGGGGGAGCGCTCTTCATCGAGATCGCCTTCGGCCTACCGGGTTTGGGAAAGCTGCTCCTCCGCGGCCTTGCCGGCGGCGACCTGCCCGTGATCATGGGAGTCGTGCTCGTCATCAGCTTCGCGGTTGCGATCGCGAACCTGATCGTGGACATCATCTACACGTGGATCGATCCCAGGGTGCATGCGGTGGGGGCCGACGAGGGGTCGGGGGCGGTCGCGGCGCCGAGGGTGAGCCGCCTGCCCGCGCCGGCTCAGATCAAGGAGTCGACGACGTAAGCCACTGAGCCCAGGCCTTCTCGTAGTGCGAGCGAGGCCGGGCGCCGATCACGGTCTCCCGCGGGCGCCCCGCTTCGAAGAGGATCGCGGTCGGGATCGAGAGGACGCTAAAGCGGGACGCAGTCTCGATGTTCTCGTCGATGTTCAGTTTCGCGAAGCCGACCTTGCCCTCGTTCTCTCGTTCCAGCTCGGCGAGGATCGGCTCGACGGCGTGGCAGGGGCCGCACCAGGGGGCCCAGAAGTCGACGACGACAGGTTGGTCGGCCTCGAGCACCTCACGCTGGAAGCTGTCGTCGGTCACCTCGCGCACGGCTACAGCTTGCCTGTGACAGCCTGGAGGCGGATCTGAGGCGTCGCTTGCGATGCCGCCTAAGAGGCCATGGCGGCTTCGCCGGCGTGGCCGTTGAACCCGGCGCAAGGTCAGATCTGGCCCCGAATTGCAGCCAGTCGCAAAGTGGGCACCTTCCAGATCGCCTCGAGGACGATCGCCCGGCTCATCTTGGAGCCGCCGACCTCGCGGTCGACGAACTTGATCGGCACCTCGACGACGATGAAGCCGGCGCGGAGCGTGCGGTAGGCCATCTCGATCTGGAAGGCGTAGCCCTTCGAGTGGACCGCGTCGAGGTCGATCGTCTTCAGCACGTCGGCGCGATAGCATCGGAAGCCCGCGGTCAGGTCGCGGATCGGAACGGAGAGCAGGACGCGGGCATAGAAGGACCCGCCGGATGAGATCGCCCGGCGGCCGGCGCCCCAGTTTTCGGTGCCGCCGCCTTCGACCCAACGCGAGCCAATCGCGAGGTCGGCGCCGTCGGTGGCCGCGATCAGCCGCGGCACGTCCTTCGGGTCGTGCGAGAAGTCGGCGTCCATCTCCAGGATCCGTTCGGCGCCGTCGGCCAGAGCCCGATGAAAGCCGGCGATATAGGCGGGGCCGAGCCCTTCCTTCCTGGGGCGGTGGAGTACGTCCACGTAGTCGAGCTCCTCGGCCAGGCGGTCGGCGAGCTTGCCGGTGCCGTCCGGCGAGTTGTCGTCGATCACGAGTACGCGCACGCCGTACTCGCCGAGGGCGCGCAGGATCGGCTCGAGATTGTCGCGCTCGTTGTACGTGGGCAGGCAAACCGTCGAGTGCACGGGCCGTATCATCGCGGCCGTGGCGAAGACGCTGCCTCGCAACGCGGACGTGGCGGAGCAGCTCGAGCTGCTCTCCGACATCCTCGAGCTCGAAGGCGAGGCGGCCTACCGGCTGCTTGCCTACCGTCGAGCAGCCGCTCTCGTCCGCGAGCAGCCGGGCCTCGTCGCCGAGCTCGCGCTCGAGGGCAAGGCCAAGGAACTGCCCGGGATCGGCAAGACGATCGAGGGGAAGATCGTCGAGATCGTCAACGAGGGCGAGATCCGCGCGCTGACGAAGCACAAGGCTCTCGTGCCGCCCGACGTCGTCCAGTTCACGCGCCTGCCGGGTCTGGGCCCGAAGACGGCGCGGAAGATCTGGCAGGAGCTGGGCGTGACGACGCTCGCCGACCTGAAGACGGCCGCGAAGGAGGAGCGCCTGCGCGTCCTCCCCGGCATCGGCGCGAAGCTCGAGGAGCGGATCGTGAAGGAGCTCTCTGGCAAGCGGAAGGCGCCGGAAGCGGTGCGGCCGCTGCTGGGCGTCGGGCTCCCGGCGGTGCAGCGGGTCGTGGCGGCGCTCCGTCAGCACCCGGCTGCGCTCGAGGTCTCCGAAGCCGGCAGCGTCAGGCGCCGTAAGGAGACCTTTCGTGACCTCGACATCATCGCGACGGCGACCGAGCCGGCGGAGCTGACCGACTACTTCACGAAGCTGCCGTGGGTCGAAAAAGTCGTGGCAAGGGGCGAGTCGAAGGCGACAGTGGTCTCGAACGACGGGCTGCGCTTCGACCTGCGGGTTGTGCCCTCAGGGCTGTACGGGAACCTGCTCCAGCACTTCACGGGCTCCAAGCACCACAACGTCGCGCTGCGGGAGGACGCTGTCCGGCGCGGGCTGTCGATCTCCGAGAACGGCGTCAAGACCGTCGAGTCGGGCGAGGTGTTCAAGAGTGGCAGCGAGGTCGAGCTCTACGGGTTCCTCGGCTACCAGTACATCCCGCCAGAGCTGCGGGAGAACCTGGGGGAGCTCGAGGCCGCGCGCGAAGGCTCGCTGCCGGCGCTGGTGGAGCTCGGTGACCTGCGCGGCGACCTGCACGCCCATTCGACGTGGTCGAGCGACGGCAAGAACACGATCGAGGAAATGGCGGCCGAGGCGAAGAGCCGAGGCTACACGTTCCTCGCGATCACCGACCACTCGCACTATCTGCGTGACAGCCGGCTGGAGGCGCAGAACCGGGAGATCGAAGCGCTCAACGAGACGCTCGGGCGCTTCCGGCTGCTGAAGGGAATCGAGGTCAACATCCGCGCCGACGGCTCACTTGACGTCGACGACGAGACGCTGGTCGAACGCGACTGGGTGGTCGCGTCGCTCCACACCGCGTTCGACAAGAACCCGACCGAGCGGGTGGTAGCGGCGATGGAGAACCCGAACGTCGACTGCATCGGGCATCTGACCGCGCGCAAAATCAACCGGCGAGGGCCGGCGGACATCGACCTTGGGCGTGTGTTCGAGACGGCACTGGCGACGAAGACGTTTCTCGAGATCAACTCCCAGCCCGACCGGCTCGACCTTCGCGACGCGCACGCGCGGGCTGCAGGTGAGGCGGGTGTGCTGCTCTCGATTTCGAGCGACGCACACTCGACGAGCGCGCTCGCGTATCCGGAGCTCGGGGTCGGCCAGGCCCGGCGGGCGTGGCTGACCAAGGAGCAGGTGCTGAACACTCGGACGTGGCCGCAGATCAAGAAGCTGCTGGGCTGAGGGAGGAGGCTTGATGCTGATCGCAACGACGAACGAGATCCCGGGGCACGAGATCGAGGAGGTGTACGGCGAGGTCTTCGGCCTGACCGTGCGTTCGCGGAACATGGTCTCGCAGTTCGGCGCGGGGCTGAAGTCGATTGTCGGCGGCGAGCTGAAGGGCATGACGAAGGCGCTTGTCGACAGCCGCCAGCAGGTGATCGACCGAATGGTCGAGGAGGCGGAGGCGAGGGGCGCGAACGCCGTCGTCGCCATGCGCTTCGACAC
>DATFXA010000007.1:0-2226 GCA_035258645.1 Gaiellaceae bacterium | reverse complement strand
GGCACAGGGCGACCCGATCTCCATTACCGGGCTCGGCGCACATGTGCCCGAGCGCGTGCTGACGAACGACGAGCTCTCGACGATCGTCGACACGACCGACGAGTGGATCACGGAGCGAACCGGGATCAAGGAGCGGCGGATCGCCGCGCCCGAGGAGGCGCTCACCGACGTCGCGCTGCCGGCCGCACGGGCCGCGCTCGCGCAGGCGGGCCTCGAGGCGAAGGACGTCGACCTACTCGTCTGCGCGACCGTGACACCGGACATGATGTTCCCGACCTCGAGCGCGCTGCTCGCCGACACGCTTGGCGCACCCGAGGCGGCCGCCTACGACCTGCTCGCCGGCTGCACGGGCTTCATGTACGCGCTCGCCCAGGCGTACGGCATGGTGGCGGCGGGCCTTGCGGAGCGCGCCCTCGTCGTCGGCGGCGACGTCCTGTCCAAGATCCTGGACTGGACCGACCGCTCGACGCTCGTCCTCTTCGGTGACGGCGCCGGCGCTGTCGTCCTCGAGCGGACGGCCGAGCGCGGCTTTCTCGGCTTCGAGCTCGGCGCCGACGGCGGCGGCGGGATCCATCTCTCGCTCCCCGGCAGCGGCTCGCGGCGGATGGACGATGCCGCCGGCAACGGTTACGTGCACATGAACGGCCGCGAGGTCTTCAAGTTCGCGACGCGTGTCCTGGTTTCGTCGGCGCAGGCCGTCCTCGACCGCTGCGACGTCTCGGTCGACGAGGTCGATGTCTACGTCCCGCACCAGGCGAATGTGCGGATCATGGATCACGCGGCGCAGAAGCTCGGGATCCCGCGTGAGCGAATGGTTGTGAATGTTGACCGCTATGGGAACACCTCCTCTGGTTCAATCCCGCTGGCACTGGCGGATGCGCAACGGGACGGCCGCTTGAAGAAGGGAGATTTGGTGTTGATGACGGGCATGGGCGCAGGGCTCACGTGGGGGTCCGGCTTGATGGAGTGGACGCTGTGAAGAGCGGTCTGGTCGCGTTCTGCTTCCCCGGCCAGGGCTCGCTCGAGGCCGGGATGGGCCGCGAGCTCGCGGAATCCGTGCCGGAGGCGATGGACGTCTTCGAGCGGGCAAGCGAGGCCTCGGGCCTCGACCTCGTCCACCTGTGTTTCGAGGCGCCCGAGGCGGAGCTGGTGCAGACCGAGGTGCAGCAGCCGGCGCTGGTCGCGACGAGCCTCGCCGTGCTCGAGGCGATCAAGGCTCGCGGGATCAGGCCGGACTTCGTCGTCGGCCATTCGGTCGGCGAGTTCGCCGCGCTCGCATCGACGGGCGCGCTGAAGGTCGAGGAAGCGATCGCGCTGGTGCGGGAGCGCGGTCTCGCCATGGCCGATGCCGCCAAGAAGAACCCGGGCTCGATGGCCGCGATCCTCGGGTTGGACGACGAAGTCGTCGAATGGATCTGCCGCCGGATCCTCAACGTGTGGCCGGCGAACTACAACTGCCCCGGCCAGATCGTCGTCTCCGGTGAGAATCCCGCGGTCGACGAGGCCTGCAGGGCCGCCGAGGAGGAGGGCGCGCGCCGCGCGGTCAAGCTGCGCGTCTCGGGTGCGTTCCACAGCCCGCTCGTCGCGCGTGCGGCCGACCGGCTGCGGCCTGCGCTCGAACGCGTCAAGTTCGGAGAGCCGACCGCGCCGTTCATGTCGACCGTCACGGCCCGCATCGAGGACGCGAAGCGGATGGGCCCGCTGCTCGTCGAGCAGCTCACCGCTCCGGTTCGGTTCACGCAGGCTGCGCAGGCACTGGTCTCCCAAGGTGTGCACACGTTCGTCGAGGTCGGGCCGGGAAACGTTCTCTCCGGGCTCGTCAAGCGCATCGACCGCAACGCGAAGACGATTTCCGTCTCGACTCCCGAGAGCCTCGCCAAGCTCGAGGAGACGCTGGCCTCTGCCTGATGCCTTCGCGTCGCTCGAGGGCAAGACCGCCCTCGTCACGGGAGGCTCGCGTGGAATCGGCCGCGCGATCGCGCTGGAGCTGGCGCGCGCCGGCGCGAACGTCACCGTGAGCTACCGGTCCGGCAAGGAGGAGGCCGAGGCGGTCGCAGAGGAGGCCGGCGCGAAGGCCGTCCAGGCGGACGTCGCCGACGCGGACGAGGCGAAGCGGCTCGTCGAAGAGGCCGGTGAGCTCGACATCCTCGTGAACAACGCAGGCGTGACCCGGGACGGCCTGCTTGCGCGGATGCCGGACGACGACTGGAGCGACGTGATCTCGAC
>DATFXA010000006.1:0-4648 GCA_035258645.1 Gaiellaceae bacterium | reverse complement strand
CAGGCGATGAACGGACTCGATCAACTTCAACCCGTGTACGGGATGGGGCCGGTCGGCGAGATTCGGCTCGTCCCCGACCCCCTCACCTTCCGGGTTCTGCCGTACGCGCCCCGAACGGGGGCCGTGCTCACCGACCACATCGATCTCGACGGCGAGCCGGCCGACGTCTGTCAGCGCTCGTTCCTGAAGCGGATGGAGGCTCGCCTGGCCGAGCGCGGGCTCGTCCTCCGTGCGGCGTTCGAGAACGAGTTCTCGCTGGCCAGCCGGCAGGACGGTCAATTCGTCCCGATCGACTCGGGTCTCTGCTTTTCGACGATCTCGGCAACGGCCGCGCAGGACTACGTCGAGGAACTCGCTGCCGCGCTCGACGCGCAGGGGATCGTGCTCGAGCAGTACTACGCGGAGCTCGGTCACGGCCAACAGGAGATCTCCACCAGTCACGAGTCCGCGCTGCAGGCCGCCGACGAGCAGCTGGTCGTACGAGAGACAATCCGCGGTGTCGCTCGACGGCACGGCCTCATCGCCTCGCTCGCTCCCAAGCCGTGGCCCGACAACGCCGGCAACGGCGCACACGTCCACTTCTCGCTCTGGGACGAGGATGGCAACCGTTTCTATGACGGCGCGGCCCCCGACTTTCTCTCCGCCGACGCGCGCTCTTTCATCGCGGGGGTGCTCGAGCACCTGCCCGGGCTCTGCGGCCTGACCGCGCCGAGCTTCAACTCCTACAAGCGCATCGTCCCCCAGTACTGGGCCGGCGCGTACCTGTGCTGGGGCCATGACAACCGTGAAGCGCCGGTGCGCGTGGCGTCCGTATTCAGGGGCTTGGAGGAGGAATCGACCAACGCCGAGCTGAAGGCCTGCGACGCGAGCGCCAATCCGTATCTGGCGCTCGGCGGCCTGATTGCGGCCGGTCTGGACGGGCTCGAACGCGAGCTCGAGCCGCCCGAACCGGTGCAGGTCGATCCGGCCGCCCTTACCGAAGACGAGCGCACCAGACGGGGGATCGTCCCGCTGCCCGCGACTCAGGCGGAGGCACTCGACGCGCTCGCCGCCGACCGGCTGCTGACCGAAGCACTCGGCCCCGTCCTCGCCGACTCGTACCTGACCGTTCGCCGCTCCGAGTGGGCGGCCTACTCAGCCGGAGACGCCGCATTCGAACAGCAGGGTCACTTCGAGAAGTACTAGAAACGGTCGGCCTCGTCGACCAGCACGCGCACGGGATCCTGCGCGAGCCACCGGCATCGCTCGACGCCTTTCGCGGCCTCTTCTCCGAGAGCCCCGACCCGCGCCAGTGGCCCCACGTCGCAACGGGCATCACCTACCGGCGAGCGATCGCAACCCTGGCCGAGCAGCTGGGCTGCGAGGCCACCGAGCAGGCGGTCTACGAACGTCGGCTGGCCTCCGATCCGGCCGAGTACGCGGGCTCGCTCCTCGTCGCCACCGGCACCGACTGGCTGCTCGTCGACGACGGCTACCCGCTTGGAAACGCAACGAGCTGGGACGAGCTCGGCGAACTCGCCGGCTGCGAGGCAACGCCGATCATGCGGATCGAGCGCGTCGTGGAAGAGCTCGGCGCGGACGCAGTGGCAGGAGAGGTCGCCTCGGCGCGAGAACGCGGCTTCGCCGCGCTGAAGACGATCGCCGCTTATCGAGGCGGGCTCGACCTCGACGCGACGCCGGCGGCGGTTCGCGACTCGCTCCAGCTGGCACTGGAGGCGAACGAGGCGTCCGGCGAGCCGCTGCCCGTTCAGGTCCACTGCGGCTTCGGCGACTGGGACCTCCACCTCCCGCGTGCCGACCCCGGCTGGCTGAAACCGCTCGTCGAGCGCTTCGACGAGACGCCGTTCGTGCTGCTGCACTGCTACCCGTTCGTCCGTGAAGCGGGCTGGCTGGCCCACGTCTACGGCAACGTCTGGTTCGACCTCTCGCTGACGATCCCGCACGTGTCGCGGCCGGCAGAGGCGCTGCGCGAGGCGCTCGAGCTGGCGCCGGTCTCCAAGCTGCTCTATGCGTCCGACGCCGCGCGCACGCCCGAGCTGTACCTACTCGCGGCCACCTGGTGGCGAGATGCGCTGGCCGAGGTGCTCACCGAGGCGCTGGCGCCTTCGGAGGCCGAGGAGGCCGGCCGGATGATTTTGCGCGAGAATGCGCTCGGGCTTTACGGCGCCACACGTCCGTAACTTCCTCACCGAACGCTCAAAGATGCGTAACAGCTCGGTCTTAGGGTCGGCCTGTGCGGAATCTCTTCTTCTCGATCCCCCTTCTGATCGCGGCCGCAACGGTCGTCGCGGGTTGCGGCGGCCAAACCGGCGCCGCCGCCGACAGTACGACCGAACTGATCGCTTTCACCCACCAGAACCCGTCCGGTAAGGATCAGATCGTCGTGATGCACACCGACGGGAGCGGCCGGCGCCTCCTGACGAAGCAAGACAGCCTCGACCCGGTCTGGTCCCCAGACGGAAAGAGGCTGGCCTTCCTCGACCACGGTCAGCGTCTTGTCGTAATGAATGCGGACGGGAACGGCCGGCGGATCGTGAGTCAGGAGCGTGGCCTGCTGGCGGAAGACGAGATCGCAAGCTGGTCGCCGGACGGGAAGCAGCTCGCGTTCGGCGCGAAACTCGACATGGGGGCGGACCACCTCTTCGTCGTCAACGCCGACGGCACTGGGAAGCGCGGCCTCGGCGTACGCGGCTCGGGACCGGATTGGTCACCCGACGGCAAGCAGATCGTCTTCACCGACGGCGAAGGCCTGATTGCTGTGATCCGCCCCGACGGCAGCGGTCTGCGCCGGCTGACAGACTTCGGCTGCAGCTCGGATCCCCCCCGCTGGTCGCCCGACGGGAAGAGGATCGCCGTCATCACGTCGCTCGACTGTCTGGGCACCGATGCTCCGATCGCTGTGATGAAGCCGGACGGGTCGGGAATGCTCGCCGTGACGCACGGCAAGGGCTACTACGGGTCACCGGCCTGGTCACCCAACGGCCGGCAGATCGTCTTCTCACGAGGGCCGGAGCTGGGCGCGATCGGCAACCTCTACATCGCCGACGCTGATGGCAGCCACGTCCGCCGGATCACGACCGACGGCGGAAACTTCGACCCTTCCTGGGGTCAGGGCTCCTAACGGCCCCACTCGGGCGGCGGCCGGCGATGGCCGGGCTCAACCACCCAGCAGTCGCGCGCCTCGGCGACCAGGCCGTCCTTGCCGAAGCGAACGACATGGCAGCCGGCGATCGTCGACTCGCCGCCGTTCGGCTCGACGAGCAGCGCCCACCACTCGATCGCCGCGCGGTCGCCCTGCTCGATCGGCTCGCCGAACCAGACCTCGGGCGCCTCGGCCTCGGGCACGACCCTGCGCATGTACTCGCGTGCGTCCTCGAGCTCACGAAACGGATGTGACCGGAAGACGCAGTCCTCTGCGTAGAGCGCCGCCGCGGCCTCGCCGTCGCCGGCCCGCCACGCCCGCTCGTACGCCTCTGCCCAGCGCTTGGCCGCGCTCATTCGAACGTGATCACGAGCTCGCGGATCAGGTCGCCGTCCCACGTGACGCGCAGCTCGCCGGCCCGAACTCCGCCCTCTGCGGCCCAGCCGTAGTCTGCGACCGTCCGGTCGCCTTCGTCCCTGACGTTGCGAACCTCGACCTCGTCGTCGGGCGGTTGCGACTCGTAGGCCGCGCGAATCTCGTCGCGGCCGCGGAACAGGCCTACCGGCACGCCCTCGAAGCGCACCTCGGCGTCGTCCGTGAACCACCCACTGAAGGGCTCCCAGTCTCCGCTGCGGACGGCCGCGTTGTGCACCTCGATGTACTGCTCGAAGGAGCTCACGGCTCGAGATCTTCCCTCACCAGCCCGTAGAGCGCACCGTCGACCCACTCGCCGTGCCGCCAGTAGGCGAGCCGCCGGGCGCCTTCGTGGACGAAGCCGGCCCGCTCGGCGTGGTGCTGCGCCCTCTCGTTGAAGCCGTAGATCTCGAGCTGGAGACGGTGGAAGCCCAGGTCGAAAAGCAGGTGACGCTGAAGCAGCTTCGCCGCATCGTCGGAGATTCGGTGCCCCCGAAAGTCCGGATGGATCGCGAGATTGCCGAGGTTCGCGATGCGGGAACGCTTGTTGGCGAGCTCGAAGCCCATCCCGCCCGCACGAACCCAGCCGCCGTCCCGCTCGACCTCGACCACGAACCGTCCGAACTCCTCAGGCTCGGCCTCCGAGCGATCGATCTCCGCGAGCAACCCGTCGCGGTCTCGCGCCCTCGAGCCCGCCATATAGGGCTCGACGTCCTCGTGCGTCATCAGCTCAACGAGAAAGTCGACGTCGCCGCCGTTGGCGCGACGGAGCCTGACCCCGTTGCCGGGGACGACGCTCACGGAGTAGGCGCCGCCGGAGCCGGCTCGCGCCGCAACAGCTGAAATGCCCCCGATCCCAGCGCGACCCCGCCGAGGATCAGGACCATTCCGACCAACTCCTGGACAGTTAACGGCTCGCCGAGGAGAACGACCCCGTACACGAGCGCCGTGGCCGGCAGCAGGTATGTGACGAGGCTCAGACGCGTGGCGCCGTCACTGCGCAGCACCCGGAAGACGAGGATCTGCGCGACCGCGGTTCCAAGAACGGCGAGCGCCACAACCGAGCCCGTCTCCTTCCAGCCCGGCACGCCC
>DATFXA010000005.1:0-2689 GCA_035258645.1 Gaiellaceae bacterium | reverse complement strand
AGCCGCCGCTGCTCGCGGGCGTCTGGCCACAGCGTGATCACGGAGCCGAGCAGGAACACGAGGCCCGCGAGCCAGATCAGGTTGACAAGCGGCTTCACGAGCACCTTCAGGTACACCGAGCCGTTGGCCTTGAACTCGTCGCCGATCACGAACAGGTCCTGGGCTCGCAGCCAGTCGGTCTTGATCGCGACCTCGTTCGAGACCTGCTGTTCGGCGAAGTAGCGGTTCTTCCCGGCGAGCAGCGTGCCGACGCGCTTGCCGTTCTCCGTCACCGCGAGGCGCGCGCGAAGCTCGAGATGGTTGGCCGCGCGGCGCTCGACGCTGCCGAGATAGGTGAGCTTGTAGCCGCGGATACCCATCGTGTCGCCGGGCCGCAGATGGCGGATCTTCGTCGCGCCGTAGGCGCTCGAGCCCGCAATGCCGATCGCAAGCAGGACTACGGCGACATGGACGATGTAGCCCCCGTAACGGCGTCGGTTCCGGGCGATCAGACCCGTGAACGCCGACCACCAGGTTGGTGCGCCGAGCGCCTTGCGGGCGCGCGTCCCGCGCGTAAACTCGAGCACGATCGCGGCCAGTGCGAAGGCGGAGAAGGTGTAGGCGAGCAATCCGGCCGTGCTCGACCCGGCGCCGAGCGCGATCAGGATCACCCCGACCGAGAAAGCGGCGACCGCCGGCCAAAGCACCGTCTCGCCCAACGCGCGGAGGGACGTCCGGCGCCAGGCGACGAGCGGGCCGATTCCCATCAGCAGCAGCAATGGCAGCCCGAAGACCTTGAGGAAGAAGTCGTAGTAGGGAGGGCCGACCGTGACCGCTTCGCCGCGGACCGCGTCGGACAACAGCGGGAACGCGACGCCCCAGAGGACGGTCAGCGTGAAGGCGACGAGCAGCAGGTTGTTGTAGAGGAACGCGGCCTCTCGCGAGGCGAGCGACTCGAGCTTCGTACGTGCCCGCAGCAGCGGCAGCCGCCAGAGGATCAGTAGCGTCGAGAACGTCGCCGCCAGCGCGATGAAGCCGAGGAACCAGGCGCCGATCGGGGACTGCGCAAACGAGTGGATCGAGTTGATCAACCCACTTCGCGTCAGGAAGGTGCCGAAGATCGAGAGGCAGAACGCTCCGCAGACCAGCGTGGCGTTCCAGACCCGCAACATGTTCTTCTTCTCCTGCACCATCACCGAGTGGAGATACGCGGTGGCGGCGAGCCAGGGCATCAGCGCCGCGTTCTCGACCGGGTCCCAGGCGTAGTAGCCGCCCCAGCCAACCTCCTCGTACGCCCACTTCGCGCCGAGCAGAATCCCGATCCCGAGCGCCGTCCAGGCGAGGATCGTCCACCTCCGGGTGGCGATGATCCAGCGCTCGTCGAAGCGGCCCGATAGCAGTGCGCCGGCCGCGAAGGCAAACGGGATTGTCAGTCCCACGTAGCCGAGGTAGAGCAGCGGCGGGTGGATCATCATGTACGGGTTCTGCAGGCTCGGGTTGAGCCCGGCGCCGTCGGCGGGAGCGACCTGCGTCCCGAACGGGCTCGCGACGAAGACGAGCAGTAACGCGAAGAAGCTGGCGACCCCGCCCAGGACAGGCACCGTCCAGGGCAGCACCTCGGTCGTCAGACGGCGGTTGAATGCAACTGCCGCAGAGCCGACCCCGGTGAGCACGAGCAGCCAGAGAAGTAGGGACCCCTCCTGGCCTCCCCAGAAGGCGGTGTAGACGTAGGGGAACGGCAGCGCTTTGCTCGAGTGCTCGGCGACGTAGGCGAAGGAGAAGTCACGGATTCGAAACGCGTTCAGCAGGACGATCGCCGCGACGGCCGTTGCGCCGAACGCCGCGAACAGCGCATTCCGCGCCGAGACGACGAGACGCCGCCGGCGCAGGTAGGCGCCGAGACCGCCGCCGATCGCCGCGTAGAGGACGAGCCCGAACGCGAGCGCGAGTGCTGCGCGGCCGAGATCCTGCACCTAGTGCCCCACTAGGACTTGGCGGGCGAGTACTTCGAAGGGCACTTCGTCGTGATCGACGTTGCGGCGAGACTCGCGCCGTTGTACTTGCCGACGACGTAGACGTGACGGCCTGCCCGGAAGAGGTCCGGCTCGGAGCCGTGGAAGACGACCGGAACCCGGACGCTCTGATGCGGCCCATCGATGTCGCGGAGCTTGAAGCGGAGCCCCCCGCTTGCGTGCGGGTCGCCGGTCACGGGCCCGAGCACGTAGCCGCTGACGCTCAGCTTGCCGCGGTGACCCGCGAGCTGGCTCGGCTTCAGCGACGGCGTCGCTCCACCCGCGAAGCTCGTGTAGAGCAGGAAAACAGCGAGTGCGGCTGCCACGGAAAGCGCAATCACAAGCCGCACCGGGTTCCCGCGCCGCTGCACGCGTTCGAGTGTATCCGGGGGTCCAACGTTCTGCGAAGATGCAGGTGTTTCCGTGGGGCTTCGAGCTAGGGAAAATCCGCTGGCGGCGCTCGCCGCGCTCGCCGGGTTGTTGATCGCCGCTTCGATCGCGCTGATCTTCTTCTACGTCCCCACGGACGCCGACCAGGGCTTCTCGCAGCGGATCTTCTACATCCACGTCCCGGTCGCGCTGACCGCGTACGCCTGCTTCGGCTGGGGCGCATGGAAGGCTCTTCGCCACCTCTGGAAGCGGGAGCCCGGGGCCGACCTCGAGAGCTACGTCGCCATCCACCAGGGCGTGATCTTCGG
>DATFXA010000004.1:0-7128 GCA_035258645.1 Gaiellaceae bacterium | reverse complement strand
GGAGTCGGGGCTCGGTTGTCTGGACGAGGTGGAGGAAGAGCTCACGGTTGCCTTTCGGTCCCGGCAGCCCCGAGTCTACGACTCCGGACGTTTGTGCCCCCCAGCCCAGCGCCGCCTCGGCAAGCTCGCGTGCGACCCGGCGCCTGGTCGCAGGATCGCGGACGACGCCGTCGCGGGCCTCGCCGCGGCCCGCTTCGAACTGCGGCTTCACGAGCACGACCGCCTCCCAGCCGGGCGCCGCGAGGCCGAGCAGCGGCGGCAGCGCCTTGCGCACGCTGATGAAGGAGACGTCGCAGACGATCAGGTCGGGTGCGAACGGCAACCCCGAGACGTGGCGTGCATTCGTCCGCTCGAGCACGACCACGCGGGCGTCGTCGCGAATGCGTGGGTGCAGCTGGCCGTAGCCGACGTCAAGGGCGATCACCCGCCCCGCTCCGCGCTGGAGCAGGACATCTGTGAACCCGCCCGTCGACGCGCCGACATCGAGGCACTCGCGGCCGGCCGGATCCACGCCGAAGGCGTCGAGCGCATGCGCGAGCTTGATCCCGCCGCGCGAGACGTAAGGCTCAGCTTCGATTACCTCGAGCGGGGCCGTCTCGTCGACCTGCTCGCCCGGTTTGTCGTGCCCGGGCACCCGCCCCGCGAGCAGCAGCGCCTGCGCCTGCGTGCGGCTTTCCGCGAGCCCGCGCTCGACCAGCAGGACGTCGACACGTTTTTTCATTGCGCCTACGCCGTTCGCGTTGCGAGCCCCGCCACGATCCCCTCGAGCACCGCCGTGTCGGCGTCGATCGCCGCAAGGCGCGCCTGCGCTTGCTCCGCGGCCTGGTCGGCGAGCCGCCTGGCGCCGTCCTCGCCGTGCGTGAGCACGTAGCCGTCTCCGTCGAGGATGTCGTCGACGACCTGGAAGAGCATCCCGAGCTCGTCGGCAAAGTCGCGCCAGGGCCTCTGCTCGACGTCGGCCAGCTCGGCGACCCAGAGCGCACAGGCGATCGACGCGTAGAAGAGGCGACCGGTCTTCAGCCGGTGAATCTCCTCTAGTGAGTACCCGAGCTCCTTCGTGTCCGCGTGCTGTCCGCCGATCATGCCGAGCGTCGCCTGGACGAGCTCACGTGCGACCAAGGGCGTCGGGTAGGACAGCGCGAGCCGGATCGCCTCGGCCAGGAGCGCATCGCCGGCGAGGATCGCGGTCGCCTCGTCGAACTGGGCCCACGTGCTCGGCCGCCCACGACGGAGCTCGTCGTCGTCGAGCGCCGGCAGGTCGTCGTGGACGAGTGAGAAGTTGTGAACGAGCTCGATGGCGGCGCCCGCCGGCAACAGCTCGTGGGGATCGCGGCCCAGCGCCTCGCCGGTCGCGAGGCAAAGAACCGGTCTGATCCGCTTGCCCCCGCCGGCGAGCGCATAGCGAATCGGACCTGCGAGCTCCCCGAGCTCGGGCGTCAACGCCAGCTCGTCGAGGTAGCGCTCGACCAGCGAGGCCAGCTCGCCTGGACTGTTCATCCGGCTTCCTTCGCCCGCGCAAGCTCCGCCTCGACCTCTTTCGCGATCTCGGCAAGCTCGGAGAGGATCTCGATCGCCCGGTCGGGGTCCTGGGTCGACTCGAGCTCCTGGCGAGTCCGCTCCAGCCGCTCGAGCAGCGCTTCCGCGCGCTGCAGGCTCTCTTCCGAGCTCACCTTACGAGCTCTCGAAGATCCGAAAACGTTGACGTCGACACATACCTGGTTCAGCGGCCACGCCGCGCATGTCGGCGCAACCTCTTAGGCGGCATCGCAAGCGACGCCTCATGCAATCTCCCGTTCGCGCGCGATGCGTCCAAGGATCCCATTCACGAGACGCCCCGCGTCCTCCGTTGCATAACGCTTGGCAAGCGTCACGGCTTCGTCGATCACGACCTCGAGCGGGACGCTGTCCTCGTCGAGCTCGTACGTCGCGAGCCGGAGGATGTTCCGTTCGACGGCGCCAAGCCGGTCGGCGGGCCAGCCCTCGGACGCAGCCGTGATCCGGCGGTCGAGCTCCTCGACCCGGGCCGCGACCGCGTCGGCCGTTTCCCGCGCGAACTCGTCCACCTCGCCCTCGTACAGCGAGGCCAGCGGCTGGCCGGTCACGTCCCACTGGTAGAGCAGGAAGAAAGCAGTGCGGCGTGAGGCCCGGCGGCTGAGGGTCACTCGAGCTCCTCGATCGCGAGGTCGACGCTCCCGACCTCGACCCCACACATTTGCTCCAGGGCGCTCGCGACGTTTCCCTGCACCTCGTCGGCGAGCTCCGGCAGCACGGATCCGTAGCGGGCCGCGAGGCGAATCGTCACGGTCGCTCGGCCACCCACGACCTCGACGTCGACGTTTCGACGGGGGCGTCTCACCCGTGCGCCGTCCGCTCGCTCGGCAGCCCGGACGACGATGCGGGCCAGCGTCGCGGCGGGCACGCAGACCGTCCCTTCGGGCTCGCTGATCACGAGCTGGTCGCTCATTCTGCCGTCACCCCGGCCAGCCGTTCGCCCGACTCCTCCAGGAACGACGTGGAGTAGTGACCGCTTGCGAACTGCTCGCTGCGCAAGATCTGGATCGCCAGCTCGCGGGTCGTCGGGATGCCTGCAACCGAGAGCTCTCCGAGCGCTCGCAGCGCCCGCGAGATCGCCGCTGGGCGAGCGTCGTCCCAAACTACGAGCTTGCCGAGCATCGAGTCGTAGAAGGGCGGCACGATCGTTCCGGACTCGACGAAGGTGTCCAGCCGCACGCCCGGACCGAGGGGAGTCCGGAAGGCTGTGATGCGACCCGGCGCCGGCGCGAACTGCCTGGAGGGATCCTCCGCATTGATCCGGATCTCGATCGCGTGGCCACGCCGCTCGGCGCGGCCGGTCGCAACGAGAGGCTCGCCCGCCGCGATCCGCAACTGCTCGCGCACGAGATCGATGCCCGTCACAAGCTCCGAGACCGGGTGCTCGACCTGCAACCGGGCGTTCAGCTCGATGAAGTAGAAGCTCTGGTCGGGCCCGACGAGAAACTCGAAGGTGCCGGCGTTGCGGTAACCGATCTCCCCGGCGGCACGTTCAGCGGCGGCCTCCATCTTTTCCCGCGTTCCCGATGAGAGCCCGGGCGAGGGCGACTCCTCGATTAGCTTCTGGTGCCGGCGTTGAATCGAGCACTCGCGCTCTCCGAGCGTGAGCACGCCGCCCCGACCGTCGGCGAGCACCTGGATCTCGACGTGACGCGCCGGGCGAACGAGCTTCTCCACGTACAGGCTGCCGTCGCCAAAGGACGCCTGGGCCTCGGCGGCGGCGGTCTGGAACGCTCCCTCGAGGTCCGTTTCGGCGTCGACGATCCGCATCCCCTTGCCTCCGCCCCCAGCGGCCGCCTTCAGCAGAATCGGGTAACCGAGCTCAGACGCGAGCGAACGAGCTTCCGTGGGCGCAACGACCCCGTCGCTGCCCGGGACGAGGGGAACGCCGACGGCCCTCAACTCCGCCTTCGCCTGCACCTTGTCGCCCATCCGAGCCATGACCTCGGCGGTCGGGCCCACAAAGACAAGGTCGTTGTCCTCGCAGGCGGCGACGAAAGCCGGGTGCTCGGCGAGGAATCCATAGCCGGGATGGATCGCCTCGCAGCCGGTCGTCGTGGCCGCCGCGATCACGGAGGGAATGTTCAGATAGCTCTCTGAAGCGGGCGGCGGCCCGACTGCAACAGCGCGGTCTGCCAGCCGCACGTGCATCGACTCCTTGTCGGCGGTCGAGTAGATCGCAACCGCCTCGATCTCGAGCTCGTGCAGCGCGCGGATCACGCGGACGGCGATCTCGCCACGGTTGGCCACCAGGACGCGAGAGAACACGGCTACAGGCCCAGCGGGCGCCCGTTGATTGGTTCGAGTTCGACTGAGGCATCGCTTGCGATGCCGTCTGGAGGTCGCACCGGCTTTGCCGGTGCGACCGTCTTACCCACATTCATAGTCCCAATGGCCTTCCGTTAATTGGTTCGAGCTCGAACAGCAGTTGTCCAAATTCGACAGGCTCGGCGTTGCCGACGTGGATCGCGCGGACGACGGCTTCGACGTCCGCCTTCACCTCGTTCATCAGCTTCATCGCCTCGAGGATGCAGAGGGTCTGACCCGGACCCACGGCGTCGCCTTCCTCGACGAACGGCGGCGCACCAGGTTGCGGCGCGCGGTAGAAGGTTCCGACCATCGGCGCCTCGACGCGGACGACTCCGTCGCCCGCCGGCGGTTCCACCGGCGCGAATGGTTCCTCGCCCTCCGTCTCCGTGGCCTCTCCTGCCGCGGCGAGTACGGGCTCGATCGGGTCCGGCGTCCGGCGCACCGAGACGCGCATCCCATCCTCGTCGATCGTAATCTCGCCCACGCCCGACTCCTGGACGATGCGGACGACCTCGCGAATCCGCTCGGCGCGCGCCTGGTCGACACCGCTCGCGCCGAGCGAGTCGGTGCCGGTATGCCGGCCGCGAATCGCCTCTAGCAG
Source organism: Gaiellaceae bacterium (assembly GCA_035258645.1). Lineage (GTDB taxonomy): Bacteria > Actinomycetota > Thermoleophilia > Gaiellales > Gaiellaceae > 13-2-20CM-68-14. The sequence continues at coordinate 2,666 of DATFXA010000004.1, read as the reverse complement.
CGGGCGCGCCTCGTCGCCGAAGAGCGCCAGCAGCAGCAGTTCTTCGTCGCTTGCGGCCAGCCCGTCGGCCTCGGCGCTGAGCCGCTCGAGATCGACTGGCTCGACTTCGGGAACACCGTCGCCGAGTAGCTCGGCCGCGCGTCGAACGGTGGCATCGATCGACCCCGGCGGCGAGCCATAGCTGCCGGCGACGAGCCCGCGAAGCTCGTCGATCATCGTCTGGTAGCGCGCGCCGGAGAGCACGTTCAAGAGCGCCTGCGACCCCAGGATCTGGCCGACCGGTGCCGCAAGCGGCGGCCAGCCGACCTCCTCTCGGACGCGCTGCAGCTCAGCGATCACGTCGTCGAGTCTGTCGCCCGCGGCCTGCGCACGGAGGTGCGCGTCGAGTGCTGCGACCAGGCCGGGCGGCACCCGGTGCTCGGCGGCGCGGACGGCGATGCGGGGCGCAACCGGCGTCACGGGCTCGTCGCCGATGTGCTCGTCGACGAGCTCCGAAGCTCGCCAGAGCGCGTCGACATCGACTCCGGCGTCCTGGCCGAGCCCTGCAAGAGACGTGGCGAGCACCTCGCCGGAGACCCGGTGCAGGGTGAGCGCAATCGGATACAGCGCACACGAGACCAGATCTGCGCCGGCGCGGACCGCTTCGAGGGCGGCCGCGAGCGCGTTCCCGGCAGCGCCCTGGCAGTAGAGACCCACGGGCAGGCCACTCGCCTCCCGCAACGCCCCGACGAGCTCGTGGGCACGGTGCGGCTCGAGCGAGCTCGAAGGGTCGTGGAGCAGAATCCTGACGGCGCCGAGCTCCGGCAGCTTCTTGGCCTGCTCGACGAGGTCCTCGGTCTCGCCTGTGTGGCCCGAGCCGTAGACGAGGCCGGCGTCGAACTCCCGTTCCGCGCCGGTGATTGCCTCGCCGGCCTCCCGCAGGTTGGAGACATCGTTCAGCGGGTCGTGCAGGCGGAAGACGTCGATCCCGCTCTCGGCTGCGGAGGCGACGAACCGACGAGCGAAATCCGCGCCGACAGGCCGTGAGCCGACGAGAAACCGGCCGCGCAAGGCCATCGCGAGCGGCGTCTTCGTGCGGGCCTTGAGCGCCCTGATCCGCTCCCACGGGCTCTCCACGCCGCGGCGGACGGCGCTGTCGAAGACACCGCCGCCGGAGACCTCGAGGTATGCGAAGCCGGCCCCGTCGAGGGTCTCCGCCAGCCGGAGCAGCTCTGCCGTTGGCATCCGGCCCGCCAACGGCTCCTGGGATAGCAGCCGGATCGTCGTATCGACCAGCGCGGGCATCTAGATCAGGAGCCTAGCGCGGCAAAACGCCGGGACGTTCCCGTTCCGGGGCTACGCGCGCGAGATGTAGCGGCGCTCGCGAGGGTCGACCTTGATCCGGTCGCCCTGGTTCACGAACAGCGGCACCTGCACGACGGCGCCGGTCTCGAGCGTCGCCGGCTTCGTCACGTTCGAGACCGTGTCGCCGCGGACGCCGGGCTCCGTCTCCGAGACGGTCAGCTCGACGGAGGCGGGGAGCTGAACGCCGGCCGGCTGCCCGTCCACGGTCAGCATCTGGACCGACGACGACGGCTCCATGAACGCGATCGCATCGGCAACGGATTCGCGGGGAAGCGCGGTCTGCTCGTAGGTCTCCTGGTCCATGAACACGACCTCGTCGCCCGACTCGTAGAGGTACTGCATGTTCTTGACCTCGGTGTGGACGCGCGGAAACTTCTCGCCCGCGCGGAAGGTGCGATCAACGACCGCGCCCGTGTCGAGGTTCTTGACCCGCGTTCGCACGAACGCGCCGCCCTTGCCGGGCTTGACGTGCTGGAACTCGACGATCCGCCAGACGCCACCGTCGAGCTCGATGTGCATCCCGTTCCGAAACTGGTTGGTGCCCACGATCTCTGCCATCAGCTCACCGTCACCAGCTCTTTCGGAAAGCTCGTGAGGACCTCCGGTTCGCCGTCGGTGATGATGACGAGATCCTCGATCCGAACGCCGCCGGTGCCCTCGAGGTAGATACCCGGCTCGATCGTCAGGACATTGTTATCGACAAGGACGTCCGTGGACGTCTGGGCCACGTGAGGCGCTTCGTGGACGTCAATGCCGACTCCGTGGCCAACCCCGTGACCGAACTTGTCACCGAGGCCGGCAGCCGCGATCAGGTCGCGTGCAGCCGCATCGGTGTCCCTGGCCTCGGTGCCCGCCCGCGCGGCCTCGAGACCCTTGAGCTGCGCCTCGAGACAAACGTCGTAGGCGCGCTGCAGATCATCCGAAAGCTCACCGGTCGCGAAGGTTCGCGTGCAGTCCGAGCAGTACCCGTCGAGCGCGGCTCCCGCGTCGACCACAACCGTCGTCCCTTCCCCGATCACGCGGTCGCCGCTGTCGGCGTGAGGACGAGCTCCGTTTGGGCCTGCTGCGACGATCGTTTCGAACGCTTCCGCCTCGGCGCCGAGCTCGTGAAAGACCCCGAAGATCCACCATGCGAGCTCACGCTCTTTCCGGCCTACGAAGCGCTCCTCCGCCAGCCGAGCGTAGGCCTCGTTCGTGATCGCGGCGGCCCGGCGGATCTGCTCGAGCTCGCCCTCGTCCTTGACCGCGCGGAGGCCCTCGACGAGGCCTACGCGCGGAACCAGCTCGAGGCCGGCGTCGCGGAGTCGCTCGAAGTTCCGGTA
>DATFXA010000003.1:0-6759 GCA_035258645.1 Gaiellaceae bacterium | reverse complement strand
GGAACGGAAGCCGGACAGGCGGAACGGCCTGGCGGATCGCCGGACGCTGACGGACCCGGCAACCGAGCGCGCTAGTCTCTCCCCGTGGAAGCGCTGCGGGATTCCTGGGGCCGGGAGATCAAGTCGTTACGGGTCTCGGTCACCGACAAGTGCAACTTCCGCTGCCGTTACTGCATGCCGGCCGAGGGGCTGGAATGGCTCGACCGCGACGAGCTGCTGAGCTTCGAAGAGATCGAGCGCCTCGTCGGCGTCCTCGCGCGCATGGGCGTCGACGAGATCCGCCTGACCGGCGGCGAGCCACTGGCCCGGCGTGACCTGCCAACGCTCGTCGGGATGCTCGCCGGAACACCCGGCGTGCGCGATCTCTCGTTGACGACGAACGGCGTCCTGCTCGACCGCTTCGCCACTCCGCTCGTGGAGGCCGGCCTCCGCCGCCTCAACGTCTCGCTCGACTCGCTCTCACACGTCCGCTTCGCGGAGATCACGCGCCGCGATGCGCTAGACCGCGTGCTCGCAGGGCTGGAAGAAGCCGAGCGGCACTCGGAGCTCCGGCCGATCAAGGTCAACTGCGTCGCGATCAAGGGCTTCACGGAGGAAGAAGTCCCAGCCCTCGCCGAGCTCGCCCGCCGCAAGCCCTACGTCGTCCGATTCATCGAGTTCATGCCGCTCGACGCCGACCAGGCCTGGCGAGACGACGACGTCTTGACGGGCGCGGAGATCCGGGCGCTGATCGAACAGCGCTGGCCACTGGAGGAGGTGGCGGCAAAACCGTCGTCAACCGCACGCCGGTTCCGCTTCGCGGACGGCGCCGGCGAGATCGGCTTCGTCAACCCGGTCTCGGAGCCATTCTGCTCGAGCTGCGATCGGATCCGGCTGACCGCCGACGGACAGCTCCGCACCTGCCTGTTCTCCCGTCGCGAGTGGGACCTGAAGACGCCGCTCCGCGACGGCTCCTCCAACGAGCGGATCGAGCAGTTGATCCGCTTCGCGGTCGCCCACAAGGAGCTCAAACACAAGATCAACGACCCCGGTTTCACCCGCGCGTCCCGCTCCATGTCCCAGATCGGCGGCTGATCCGCAGGGAATGTGCGAGGGCCGGTCCGCCGTTTAGAATCGACAGGTTCCATGACGACGCTAGTGGCCGCAGGACGCCGGGTGCTTCCAGCGGGGTGGGGAGATCTGGCCAAACAGCTCGCCATTTGGTTCGGGTTCCTCTTCGCGTACCAGGCTGCGAGAGGAATCGCCGACCGCAACCCGCCCAAGGCGTTCGACAACGGCCTGAAAGTGATCGACTTCGAGCGCCACGTACACGGGCTGATCGAGCTCTCGTTCCAGCGCTTCGTCGACTCGTCGCAGCTCCTGATGAGCCTCGCCTCGTGGACGTACTGGAACTCCGAGTTCACAGTCGTCGCGCTTGTCCTGTTGTGGGTCTACCTCCGCCGCCACGAGGCGTTCATCCGCTTCAGGAACACGATCCTGCTCGCCAATGTGATCGGCCTGGTGGGGTACGTGGTGCTGCCGACCGCCCCGCCGCGGATGTTCCCCGACGTCGGCTTTGACGACACGCTCTCACAGTTCGCGAGCCTCAACCACGGCAGCGGGCTGGTCAACTTCTTCGCCAACCCCTACGCGGCGATGCCGAGCCTCCACGCCGCCGACGCCCTGATCGTCGGCGTTGTCCTCTTCGCCGTCTGCCGGAACTGGTTCGCCAAGGCCTTCTGGGCGATCTGGCCGCTGTGGGTGTGGTTCTCCGTCATGGCCACCGGTAACCACTTCTGGCTCGACGTCCTTGCCGGCGTCGTCGTCGCGCTCGTCGCCCTGGGAGTCGTCTACGGCCGGCCGCTGAGACGCCTGGGGCTGCGACCGAGCGCCGCCTGAGGCGTCGCTTGCGACGCCGATTTGGAGGACGTCCGGGCTCCGCCCGGACGTCCGGCTAAGCCCGAGTGGAAACGTGGGTGTCGTTCGGTCTCTCTTGAACCGCCGCTCAGCGGCGCGGATCGACCGCCCGCCGACGGTGCGAAGGCCGGCCCGGGGGACGGGTGCTACGGTCCGGAACGTGAACCGGACCGCCGCGATCGGCTCCGTCAAGCAGGGCTACACCGACGGAACCCGGCGCATCGCGGCCCGCTACGTCGGTCGCCTCGCGCGCACGCGCGTGAGCCCGAACGCGCTGACGACCGGTGGCGTGCTGCTCTGCACGGCCGCCGCGTTCGTGATTCCGCTCGAGAACCGCAACGAGCTTCTCTACTACTGGGTCGCGGCGGCGCTCTTCATCTCCGGCTCGATCCTGGACGTCCTCGACGGCGCGCTTGCCCGGCAGAGCGACAAGGCGACGCCCTTCGGCTCGTTCCTCGACTCACTCTCCGACCGGGTCAGCGAGGGGTTCGTCCTCGCCGCGATCGCGTACGTCTTCGCGCGCGCGGGAGACGACGTCGGCGTCATCTTCTGCGTCCTCGCGGTTGCCGGCTCGTTCCTGGTTTCCTACGCGCGCGCGAAGGCCGAGCTGATCGGCCTCCGTGGGGACATCGGTATCGGCGGCCGCGCCGAACGCGTGGTCGTGATCTCGAGCGGCCTCATCCTCGCCCCGCTCGGCGTCCCGCTTCAGTGGTTCATCTACCTGCTTGCAGCCGCCGCGTGGTTGACCGTGCTCCAGAGAATCGTCTCCGTCAGAAAGCAACTTCAGCGAAAGGAAGCACATGGCTTCGACCAACGGTAAGGCGTCGCGCTCAGAGGACAAGGTGCGCGTCGCAATCATCGGCGTCGGCAACTGCGCGAGCTCGTTCGTGCAGGGCGTCGAGTACTACAAGGACGCCAAGCCGGGCGAGTTCGTCCCCGGCCTCATGCACGTCGACGTCGGCGGGTACCACATCCACGACATCGAGTTCACGGCTGCATTCGACGTCGTCGAGGGCAAGGTCGGCAAGGACCTGAGCGAGGCCATCTGGGCTTACCCGAACAACACGATCAAGTTCGCCGACGTCCCCAAGACCGGCATCACAGTCTCGCGCGGGATGACCCACGACGGGCTCGGCAAATACTTGTCCGAGAAGGTCAAGAAGGCGAAGGGCTCGACCGACGACGTGGTCGGCATCCTCAAGGAAACCGGCACGGACGTGGTCGTCAACTACCTACCGGTCGGCTCCGAGGAAGCGACGAAGTGGTACACGGAGCAGATCCTCAACGCCGGCTGCGCGATGGTGAACTGCATGCCGGTCTTCATCGGCCGCGAGAAGTACTGGAGCGACCGCTTCAAGCAGGTCGGCGTGCCGATCATCGGCGACGACATCAAGTCCCAGGTCGGCGCCACGATCACCCACCGCGTGCTGATGGGCATCTTCCGCGACCGCGGCGTCAAGGTCGACCGGACGTTCCAGCTCAACTTCGGCGGCAACGCCGACTTCCTGAACATGCTGGAGCGGGAGCGGCTCGAGTCGAAGAAGATCTCCAAGACCTACTCGATCCAGTCGACTGTTCCCTACGAGATCCCGGATCAAGACATCCACGTAGGCCCCTCCGACCACGTGCCGTGGCTCGAGGACCGGAAGTGGGCCTACATCCGTCTCGAAGGAACGTCGTTCGGCGACGTGCCGCTCAACGCGGAGCTCAAGATCGAGGTCTGGGACTCGCCGAACTCGGCCGGCGTCGTCATCGACGCGGTGCGGCTCTCGAAGCTGGCCTTGAACAACGGCATCACCGGGACGCTCGAGGGACCGTCCGCGTACCTGATGAAGTCACCGCCGGTTCAGTACACCGACGACACCGCCCGTGAGTTGGTCGAGGACTTCATCGCGCAGAACGCGCGGAAGACCTCGAAAGCCGCCGCGGACCAGGTCGAAACCACCTCTTAGTCACGAGGCGAGGGGCGGCCCGGCCTGGCCTGGCCGCCTCTCTCCGGGCCACTAGACTCAGGGAGCCGTGGGGCTCCGGGTCTGTCTGGTCACACCCTTTGCATGGTCGAGACCGCACGACGTCAACGAGCACGTCGACGGCCTAGCCGGTGAGCTGCGAAAGCTCGGCTACGAGGTGACCGTGCTGGCGCCGTCGACCCGCGCCTCGGACCTCGTCGCCGGTCGGCGGGCGCTGCTGGACGGCGTCGGGGCGGAGGTGATCGCGGTCGGCCCGGCGTTCCCCGTCTCGCGGCGAAGCCGAATCGGCGTTCCGGTCGGCGTCAGGGCGAACCTGGCGCTGGCGTTGCAGCGGGGACGGTTCGACATCGTTCACGGTTTCGAGCCCGGCCTGCCGAGCCTCTCCTACCTGGCGCTTCGCGACTCGCATGCGCTCGGCGTCGCGACCTTCCTCTCGGCCGAGCGCCTGGGCTACCCGCCCGGGAAGCCGCAGCGCGAACGGCTGCTCTCCCGCATCGACGCGCTGCTCGCAACCTCCCCCGACGTTGCAGCGGCCGCGGCCGTGCGCCTGCCGGGCGACTACAGGATCATCTTCCCCGGCGTCGACGCCGAGCTCTTCCGGCCCGAGCCGAAGCTCACCCGAATCGTGGTCGAGTGGCGCCCGACCGAGCGACAGATCACCCGCTCGGTGCTTCGTGAGCTGCGCCAACTCCCCGGCTGGGAGGTCGTCCTTCTACGCACGAAGCCGCTCACCGGCAGGCCGACGATCCCGCGCGGGCTGGGCGGCCGCGTCAGCGTTCGCACCGCACGCGATGGAGTTGCCCGGGCTTCGCTGCTGAACGAAACGGCGATCTTCGTCCCGGCCCTCGACGGGCTCGACCGCGTCACGCTCGAGGCCGCCGCCGCGAGTGCGGCGATCGTCTCTCCGCCGGGCCTGCGACTGCAGCCCGAGCTCGCCGGCGCCGCGACGGCCCGGCTGGCAGAAGACGACGAGCTCCGCGAGCGCGAGGGCCGGAAGAACCGAGAGCACGCGGAGCGGCAGACCTTCGCGGCGCTCGCGCGCGAACACGACGCGCTCTACCGCGGACTCGCCAAGCGCAGGCGGGCGCGCGACGCGCGAGACGCCCTCTCAAACCGCGACTGGATCGTCTGCGACCTACACATGCACACGACCTGGTCGCACGACTGCGCGATCGAGGTTCCCGACCTGCTCACCCATGCGGAGACCGAAGGCCTCGGCGCGATCGCGATCACCGACCACAACGTCTTCGGTGGCGCCCTCGAGGCCATGGCAGCGACGACGAGCCTGACCGTGATCCCCGGGGAGGAGATCAAGACGGAAGACCAAGGTGAGGTGATCGGCCTCTTCCTCAGCGAGGAGATCCCACGCGGGCTCCCGTTCGCGGACACGCTTGCCGCCATCCACCGGCAGGGCGGCCTCGTCTATCTCCCCCACCCCTTCGACCGCATGCATTCGATCCCCGACGCGGCGACGCTGCGGCGCCACCTCGACGAGATCGACGTCTTCGAGGTCTACAACGCACGCCTTCTGTTCGAGGCCTACAACGAGGAAGCGCTGCGCTTTGCCCGCAAGTACAACCTGACGATGGGTGCCGGCTCCGACGCGCACGTGCTCCAGGGCGTCGGTACGGGCGCGCTCCGGATGCGGGAGTTTCACGACCGCGACGAGTTCCTCGCCAGCCTCCGCTCGGCCCAGGTGCTGCGGCGGCCGAAGTCGCTGCTCTACCTGCAGTCGCTGAAGTGGGCGGCGCAGGCCAAGGAACGGGTCCGTTAGCGGAGAACTCGACCATGCCTTTGTCCCCCACACCCACCGACGAGATCTACGAGAAGTACCTGCAAAAGGCCATCACCGAGATCAATGAGCTCGGAGACGAGATCTCGAAGGCGGCCGGCGACCGCATTCCGGTGCTGGGCTCCGGCCATCCGCTCGCAGACGTCTTCCTGCTCAAGTACCGGCCGCAGGCCGCAGAGGTACAGGAGGGCGTCGCCTTCTACGGCCGCGCGGGCCAGGCACTGCTGAAGTCGCTCCAGCGCCTGCACGTCGACCCCCTGGCCGTCTACGGGACGAACTGCCTCAAGTTCGTCGACCAGCCCGAGGCCGAAGCACGGCCCTGGCTCGAGCGCGAGCTCCACGTCGTCCAGCCCAAGCTGATCGTCGTCATGGGCGACGAGGCGCTCGCGTTCCTGAACGGGTTGGAGTTCCCGCTCGCCGATACGCTGGAGTCGGAGAAGACCGGAGAGCTCCAGCGCTTCACGCCCACGATCGAGGCGCTGGTCGTTCCCGACATCGACGCTTCGCTCGACGAGCAACCCGCCAAGACACGCTTTTGGAACGCGTTCAAGCAACTCGGCCCGTGGTGGGCCGAGCTTCCGCCCTACTAACGCCGCGAGCGCTCGCGTTCGCCGCGCTGGCCGTCGTCCTCGGCCTCTACTACGCGTTCCATACGTCACTTCCCAACACCTCGACGTGGGGCGACGTGGCGTTTCTCTCGTTTCTTCTCATCCCGGCGGTGCTCGCGCTGGTCTACCTGGTGCTGCCGCTGCGGGTGGCGCGCGAGATCGAGCTGATCTCCGTTGCGATCGCGTTCGCGGTTCTCGCGGTCATCCTCCACCAGGCCGACCTGAACACCCTGTCCGACTTCTCGAAGCTCGGGGCGATGACTTTCGCGGCCTTCTGGTTCCTCAACTTCTTCGAGGCACTCTCCTGGGTCGTCCTCGTCGCGTGCATCATCCCGTGGGTCGACGCCTACTCGGTCTGGCGAGGGCCGACGAACCACATCGTTCACCACCATCGCCAGGTTTTCTCGACGCTCTCGTTCGCGTTCCCAGTCCCCGGCGAGGAGAGCGCGGCGAACCTGGGCCTGCCCGACCTTCTGTTCTTCGGCCTCTTCCT
>DATFXA010000002.1:0-3945 GCA_035258645.1 Gaiellaceae bacterium | reverse complement strand
GGGAAGCGGTGCTCGCGCACGTCTGCGGCATACCGCTCCAGGGCCTCTCTGATCTCCGTGGCCAGATCGGCGTAGCGCTTGACGAAGCGCGGCGCGCGGCCCTCGTAGAGCCCGAGCAGGTCGTGGTAGACGAGCACCTGGCCGTCGGTAGAAGCGCCCGCGCCGATCCCGATCGTCGGCACGGTCAGGGCCTCGGTGATCCGCTGCGCGACCGCGGCCGGGACGGCCTCGAGCACAACGGCAAAGCAACCCGCACGCTCGAGCGCGAGTGCATCCTCGTAGACCTGGCGGGCCTGCTCCGCGGTTCGGCCCTGCGCCTTGAAGCCGCCGAGCACTGTTGCCGACTGAGGCGTCAGGCCGACGTGGCCCATGACTCCGATGCCGGCGCCTGTGATCGCACGAACGCGCGAGAGCGATGGCCCGGCGCCTTCGAGCTTGACGACGTCGGCGCCACCTTCCTTGACGAAGCGGACGGCGTTGTGGACGGCGTCGTCGTCCGAGGCCTCGTAGGTGCCGAACGGCATGTCGCCGATGATCAAAGGACGCTTGGCGGCTCGGGCGACCGAGCGGGTGAGGAAGAGCATCTCGTCCATGGTCACCGGCACCGTCGAGTCATGCCCCAGCACGACCATCGCCGCCGTGTCGCCGACCAGGATCAGGTCGATTCCAGCCGCGTCGGCGAGCCGCGCTCCGGGCGCGTCGTAGGCGGTGACCATCACGATCTTCTCGCCTCGCGCCTTCATTTGCAGGAGCTCGGGGAGGGCGAGCTTTCCGGGGGCGGGCGTCGCCGGGCCGGGCTTGCGAGGACGGGTGCTCATATGCGCTCCTTGTCGAGGACGACGTTGTCGATCAGGCGGGTCTTTCCGATGCGGACGGCCGCCGCGAGGACGCGCGGCTCGAAGTTGGCGACCTCGACGTAGTCGACGTCGAGGCCGTTCAGGCTCGCGCGAGCGAGCTCCGGATCCTTGGTCGCGAGTGCGCGCGGCAATTGCAGCGCCAGTTCGCGCTCCTCGGGCGAGAGATAGGTGTTGCGCGAAGACAGTGCGAGCCCGTCGGCGTCCCGAACGGTCGGGACGACGCGGATCTCGACTTCGTGATCTAGATCACGAACCATCCGCTTCACGACCGCCACCTGTTGCGCATCCTTCTGCCCGAAGTAGGCGCGGTCGGGGCCGACGATGTTGAAGAGCTTCAGACAGATCGTCGCGACAGCGCGGAAATGGCCCGGACGGAATTCGCCTTCGAGGACTCGGCCGAGTTCCCCGACCTCGACCCAGGTCTCGAAGCCCGGCGGATACAGCTCCTCGGCGGCAGGGGCGAAGAGGATGTCGACGCCGGCTTCTTCGGCGAAGGCGGCGTCGCTCTCCTCGTCGCGCGGATATGTGGCGAGATCTTCGCTCGGCCCGAACTGGGCCGGGTTGACGAACAGGCTGGCGACGACGACCTCGTTTTCCTCGCGGGCGGCGCGGAAGAGCGCGAGATGGCCCTCGTGAAAGGCGCCCATGGTCGGCACGAGACCTAGCGTCGTTCCGCGCGGCGCGAGGTGAAGCTCCCCGATCGTCCGGATGATCCTCACGGCCGTGTCGCCTCCGCGAGGAGGTCGTAGAGCGGCTCGAGGTCGGGCCGTGTGGAGCGGATCGCTTCGCGATGCGCCTCGACGGTCTCCCAGTCGCCGCGTTCGATCGGGCCGGTCAGTTCGAAGCCGTTCTCGATCGTCCGCTGCATCAGCGGGACCAGCGCTTCTGGCGGCGCGCCCGCAGCGTGGATGAGGTCGGAGGCGACCCTGTGCAGCGTGACGAGGTAGTTGGAGGCGATCGCGGCGCCGGCGTGGTAGAGCGGACGCGCCTCGTCGGCGAGCTCGAAGGGCTGCAGCCCGAGCAGGTTCGCCAACTCGAACCCACGCGCGCGCGCATCGCCGGTTTCGGCCGTGACGGCGGCGAAGGCGCCGTCGAGCTGCTCCGACCCTCGTGCGCGCGTGAACGTCTGCAGGGGGTGCAGCCCGAAGCGCCGTTCATGGGGGTCGAGCGCGGAGAGCGGCGTCCCGCCGCTGACATGTGCGATCCAGACCCGTCCTGGTGCCAGGCACCGGGCCACGTCCTGAATCGCCGCGTCGGGCACGCACAGGAGCACGAGCTCGGCGCCGTCCTCGGTCAGCTCGACGCCGCGCTCCTCGAACCGAGCGGCAATCGCGGTGCCGACGCGGCCGCGACCGATCACGTTGACGCTTTCGAACATCTGCGAGCTCCAGTTCCGTAGCGGATACCGGGCAGCCAAAGCGTACCTGCGTGTCGGTATCGTGGCGGGCTGTCAATGCGGTTTCGGGGTCTAATCGTCCTCACGGTGCTGTGTGCCGCGCTCGGTGCACCGCACGTTTCGCCTGCGGCGCCCTCACCGTTTTTCGTCCCCTGCGGGCAGAACGGAGTCCAGTGCGCAACCGTGAATGTGCCACTCGACCGAAGCGGCGCGACACCCGGCACGATCGGGCTCCACGTCGAGGAGCTGCCCGCGCCCGGCACGCCTCGCGGGGTCCTGTTCCTCGTCGCCGGTGGTCCCGGGCAGGGCTCGGCCGGCACGTTCGCCCTCGGAGCAAACGCCCTCGACTTTCGCAGCGAGTTCCCGGGTTACACGCTGGTCGCCTTCGACAATCGTGGAACCGGTAGTTCGGATGTCCTGCGCTGCCCCGAGCTCCAGGCCAACCCCTTCGCCGCACCGGCGACTGCGCAGAAGCTCGTCGCGAAGTGCGCGACCGAGATCGGCCCGAGGCGTGCCTTCTACTCGACCCGCGATCACGTCGACGACATCGACGCGGTGCGTCAGGCGATGGGCGTAAACAAGATCGCGCTCTGGGGAACGTCGTACGGCACCCAGCTCTCGGTCGCCTACGCGCTCACCTACCCGAGCCACGTCGAGCGGCTGCTCCTGGACTCCGTCGCGGACGCCACGGGCCGGGACGCGTTCGCGCTCGACGACCTCCAGCAGATGACGAAGGGGCTCGCCTCGCTGTGCGCGGGCAAGCTTTGCCGGGCGGCGACGCCCAACTTCGTGGGCGACGTCGTCAAGCTCGCGAACCGGATGGCCGCGCATCCACTCTCCGGCAAGGTCGCGAAGGCTGGCGGGGGGACACGGACCGTGCGCGCGTCCGGCATCGACTTCCTGAGCGGGGCGCTGCTCGACTCCGACCTCAACGCCGGCCTCGCCTCGGAGCTTCCTGCGGCCGTGCACGCGGCGCTCGCCGGCCGCTCCCGCGCGCTGCTTCGGCTCGTCCAGCTCGACAGGGAGAGCGGTGTCACTCCGGCGACAGACTTGAGCGCGGGATTGTTCGCCGCGACCGTCTGCGACGACGGCCCGTTCCCGTGGGCTCCGGACACCCCGCTGGCCCAGCGCGCGGCCTTGCTCGCCAACGCCCGGAAAGCGCTCCCGAGCGGCTCCACCGGGCCGTTCGGCCTCTGGGCCACCGACCTCGGGCCCGCCGCCTTCTGCCTCACCTGGCCGCCGCAGGCCCAGCGCCCGGGAATCGGCTCGGGCCCGCTGCCGAACGTGCCGGTGCTCGTCTTCGAAGGCGAGCGCGACCTGCGCACCCCGGTTTCGAACGGCGCCGCAATCGCCGCCCAGTTCCCGCAGGGACATCTGGTGACCGTGCCGGGAGTCGGCCACAGCGTCCTCGGCACCGACCTCACCAGCTGTGCCCAGAACGCGCTGGCGACCTGGCTTTCGGGCGGCGTGCCGCCGTCTCGCTGCGGCCGCTCGCCGCTGCTCGTCAACCCGATCGGCCCCATCCCGACCTCCTTGAACTCCCTCGGATCGCGCGTCCACGCACGCACGCTCGCCGCCGTTGCGAAGACCGTTCGAGAGGCGGCGGCTTCGTGGGCGTTCGCCCTGACCGGCTTCAGCGGCGCGCACTCGATCCCCGGCCTGTACGGCGGCTCCCTCCGGATCTCTGGAACG
>DATFXA010000001.1:0-3921 GCA_035258645.1 Gaiellaceae bacterium | reverse complement strand
AACCGCAAGAAGGGAAGTAGATGGCAACACGTACAAGTTTGATGGAGTTCCAGATCCCGAAGATCGTCCACGAAGAAGTCGACGAGAACCGCGGGGTCTTCCAGATCGAGCCGCTCGATCGCGGCTTCGGCTACACGTTCGGCAACTCGTTGCGCCGCGTGCTGCTCTCGTCGCTCGAGGGCGCCGCGGTCACCTCGGTCAAGATCGAGGGCGTCGCGCACGAGTTCACGACCCTCCCGGGCGTTCGCGAGGACGTCACCGACATCCTGCTCAACTTCAAGAACCTGATCGCGCGCCTTCACGGCGATTCGCCGGAGATCGAGGTGCGCCTGTCGAAGCGCGGAGCGGGCACGGTGACGGCCAAGGACATCGAGGCACCGGCCGAGCTGGAGATCCTCAACCCGGACCTCGAGATCGCGAACCTGTCCGACAAGGGCAAGCTCGAGGTAACCCTGACCATCGGCCGCGGACGGGGCTACGTCCCGGCGGAGCTGAACCGGGGCCCCGAGCACACGATTGGCGTCATCCCGGTCGACTCGATCTTTTCACCGGTGCGGCGCGTCTCGTACGACGTTGAGGCCGCCCGAGTCGGCCAGCGCACCGACTACGACAAGCTGATCCTCGACGTCACGACCGACGGCTCGCTCGACCCGCGCGATGCGATCGGCCAGGCCGCCGAGATTCTGATCCGCCAGCTGGCGATCTTCACCGACCTCGATCGGATCGAGGGCTTCGGCGAGGCCACGGCGGCAACCGACGGCGGTGCCGGGGCAGAGCCCGCGCTCGCTCACGGGATGGAGAACTTCCCGATCGAGGAGCTCGAGCTAGGCGTTCGCTCGTACAACTGCCTCAAGCGCGTCGGGATCGAGACGATCGGCGATCTCGTCGTGAAGACGGAGAACGAGCTGGCCGCGATTCCGAATTTCGGCAAGAAGTCGATCGAAGAGGTCAAGGAGACGCTCGCCACGCACGGCCTGACGCTGCGCGGCGAGAACGGCGGCGGAGCGGCCGCGTAGGTAGTGCCCCATCCAGCAATACATGCCGGCTTCTCGCCCGCGATCACGCGGCGCCCGAGTCCGCCCTCGTTCTTGCCAAGGCTGAGAGCCTTGGCCGCGAGCGAGTGCGGCCTGTGGCTTGGTGCTCGCGACCGAGAAGCTCAGCGGCATCACTGGAAGGGGCACTAATGAGGCACCAGCGGGCCGGCAGGAAGCTCGGGCGCGACGCCGCCCACCGCAAGGCGCTCTACGCCAACCTGACTGCGTCCCTGATCGAGCACGGGCGGATCAAGACGACCGTCGCGAAAGCGAAGGAGGTCCGCCCGGTCGCCGAGGAGATGATCACGCTGGGCCGCCGCGGCGACGTGCCGGCCCGGCGGCAGGCCCTGAAGTTCCTGCGGTCGCAGGACGTCGTCCACAAGCTCTTTAGCGAAGTCGGCCCACGCTTCTCGGACCGGCCCGGCGGCTACTCCAGGATCGTCAAGCTCGGCCCGCGCCAGGGAGACGCGGCCGAGATGGCGTATCTGGAGCTTGTGGACTATGTGCCGGGCGCGTAAGCGTCGTGTCCGGCCCCACTTGATCTAGGTGACCGGCGAACCGAGTGCGCTGCCAAGGCCGGCGCTGATCGCCGCGATCACCACGCCGGCGAAGGTCACGATCCCAAGCGCACGGATGAAGGTGTCCTGGAAGAAGCGCCAGCGGAAGTAGGCAAGGAGCAGCAGCTCGAGCCCCACCACCGCGATGGCCAGGAACAGAGCGATCGTGTAGTGCGGAATCAGGAACGGCAGCGAGTGGAGGATTCCTCCCAGGAACGTCCCGGCGCCTGTGATCGAGCCGCGGACGATTGGGTTGCCGCGGCCGGTCAGCTCGCCGGTGTCCGAAAGCCCTTCCGAGAATCCCATGCTGATCGCCGCGCCGACCGATGTCGCCAGGCCCGCGATGAAGGCAAAGCGGGTGTCGTGCGACGCCAACGCGACAGCGAAGATCGGCGCCAGAGTCGAAAGCGAGCCGTCGATCAGGCCGACCATCGCCGGCTGGACGCGCTGGAGCAGGAAGACTTGCCGGTCACTCATACGTTAGAGTTTACCAAAAGATGTGCAAGTACTCCGAGCATAAGGCAAACCTTACAAGCGGTGTCAGGATCCCCTGACGTGCGTCTCAACCGAGGCATCGCCTGCGATGCCGACCACGATTGAATCGATGGCTCGGTTGAAGCTAACGCTGGAGTACGACGGCACCGGTTTCCGCGGCTGGGCCGCGCAGCCGGGCCTGAGAACGGTGGAGGGTGTGCTCGACGAGGCTCTCGGGCGTGTCTTTCCGCGCTGGAGCGAGCTAGCCGTGGCCGGCCGGACCGACACCGGCGTCCATGCCCTGGCGCAGGTCGCGAGCGTCGAGGCGGAGGGCGGGCCGCCGATGGAGCGAACAGCCGAGGCGTTGAACGCCGAGCTACCGGGCGACCTGGCGCTGACGGCGGTAGAAGCGGTTGAGCCGGGCTTCGACGCTCGCCGTTCGGCCACGGCGCGGAGCTATCGGTACCGCGTCTACCGGCGGCGTTCGCCATCGCCGTTCGAGGCGAATCGCAGCTGGTGGTATCCGCGGCCGCTCGACGAGGAGCGCCTTGCCGAGTCGGTGGATCTGCTGCTCGGCGAGCATGACTTCCGGGCTTTCACGCCCACGGAGACGCAACACAAAGTGTTCACCCGGGTGGTCGAAAGCGCGGTCTGGCACCGCCGAGGCGACGCCCTGGAGCTCGAGCTCACTGCCGACAGCTTTCTCCGGCACATGGTCCGAACGCTGGTCGGGACGATGCTCGAACGGCCTCCGGAGGAGCTGGCCCGCCTGCTCGAGGGCCGCGCCCGAGCGGAGGCCGGATCGACCGCCCCGCCGTGTGGCCTATACCTGGTCTCGGTCCGGTACTAGGCAGGCAACCGCTATTGGGACACAGTCCTCGTTCGGGGACAGCCCCTCCCTCGAGCGCGGCTACGATCACTCGCGATGGCGGCACCGGCGCTCAAAGACGTTCAGGCACGGATCGACGAGCTCCGTAGCGAGCTCAATCACCACCTCTACCGGTACCACGTTCTCGACGATCCCGAGATCTCGGACGCGGCCTACGACCGGCTTTACGACGAGCTGAAGGCCCTCGAGGGCGACCATCCCGACCTGATCACGACGGACTCGCCGACCCAGCGGGTCGGCGCCCCTCCCTCGGACAGGTTCGAGAAGTTCCAACACCTGAGCCCGATGGGATCGCTTGACAAGGTCACCACGGACGACGCGCTGTCGAAGTGGGCGGCTGACATCCGGAGACGCCTGGGCTCGGACGAGCCGGTCGCCTACGTGATCGAGCCGAAGATCGACGGATCGGCAATCAACCTCGTCTACGAGAACGGCGCGTTCGTTCGCGGAGCAACCCGCGGCGACGGCTACCAGGGCGAGGACGTCACGCCGAACTTGCGGACGATTGCTGCGATTCCCCTGCAAATGCGCAACTCCGACGACGCGCCGCCCGTGCTCGAGGTGCGCGGCGAGGTGTACATGCCCCTGTCCGGGTTCCGCGAGTTCAACGAGCGCCTGACGGCCGAAGCAAAGCCAACCGCGCCGAACCCGCGGAACGCGGCCGCCGGCTCGCTGCGCCAGAAGGACTCGTCGATCACGGCGTCGAGACCCCTGTCGATCTGGGTCTACGGCGTCGGGCAGCGCGACGGGCTTCCGGCGGAGACGCACTTCGAGACGCTCGCGTGGTTGCGTGACCACGGCTTCCGGACCAACCCGTACGCCGAGCGGCTCGAGTCGATCGATGAGGTTGCGGCGGCGGCCACAGAGTGGGAGCGGCGCCGGGCGGACCTCGACTACGAGATCGACGGGATCGTGATCAAGGTCGACTCGCTCGACCAGCAGCGGCGGCTGGGAGCGCTGCACTCGC